>JAUXBI010000098.1 GCA_030619435.1 Syntrophaceae bacterium | reverse complement strand
GGCAGCGAAATGAGCACCATCAGGGACCAGAGGTTGAGGGGTCCCGTTAAAGCCATCAAAATAACTGACAGATAAGCAAGTTCCACCAGCATTACATACATCCATATGCCCTTCTGGCGACCGGCTATAATCGGCAGAGTTTTTATGCCTCTTTCTTCGTCACTCACGGCGTCACGGATGTTGTTGGCCAAAAGCACCAATGCCACCAGTATACCAAGGGGGATCGAAATCAAGAAGGCATCCATGCTCAGGGTCTGCCTCTGAACAAAGTATGCGCCCCCGACCATCAATGGCCCCCATATCAGAAAGGTTGAAATTTCCCCCAGCGCCCTGTATTTATATTTTAAGGGAGGAGCCGTGTAAAATACCCCGGCAAAGGCTCCTATTATGGCTATTACCAGAATAGTCCATCCCCTCGTTACAACGAGAAAAATACCGACAAGCGCCGCGAGAATAAACAGACAGAGCGCTTCGATAAACACTTCTCTGGGCTTGAGACTTCCTTCAACCAGCGGATGGGGACGATATTGAGCGGTTGACACCTCCAGGGTATCTACTCCGCTCAGAACGTCATAATAATCATTAAAAAGATTTGCCGCGGCGTGCATGAAGATCACACCCGCAAGAGTAAGTAGATAAAGGAACCACGAGAAGCTGCCGTCCATAGAGCCAAGAACACTCCCCACGCTCACTGAAACAGCGGTCAGCGTAAAGGACCATGGCCTGCTTGCCAAAAACCATTTCTGGTAGGAATTCATCTTGTTCTTCTCCTGTATCTTCTGTCGAAATGCATATTGAAGCTCCCCGCAATCCGGTATACGCGGGATCTCCGCTTTCGTTCCGACAAGTTGCGGGGAATCTCCCGACGAGTCGGGATTCAATCCAGCACAGAAATGTATAGCTGATTTCTCTTACACGTTCAAGAATTTTAATTCGGCAATCTGTGAAATACGAAAAGGTAAGCTGCTGTATCTATGGGAATGGGCTACGGGAAGGAAGCTTGGCGAAAACTACATAATGCCAGGAGAAAATATATCATATACCAGAAGTTCATCGGTCACATCAAATATCTTGTGCTTCGTATTTCGTGGAACACGAACGACTACATTTCTTTGAAGTTTCAAATTCCCGATACCATCTATCCACATAGTCGCTTTTCCGGCTAATATAAACAGGATGTCTTCACTTTCCTCGTGGACATGTTCCGGTACTTCGACACCGACAGGGATTTTTACCATTACTATGGATGGACTGTCCTTTCCAAATTGTTCCGTCGTGATTATCTTTTTGATAGAAACATCTTTGATCACAGGATGGTTTTTCCACGGCAGGTTTTCAGTATTAAAAAGAATCTCCATTGCAGGCTCCTTTATCCTTTGTGCCAGGGGGCTTAAAGAATCATCCATTCCTCAATTGGAAAGGGGTCACGGCACCACCCGTAACCCCTTCGTTTTCATGGTAGGCGGTACTGGGTTTGAACCAGTGACTTCTACCGTGTGAAGGTAGCACTCTCCCGCTGAGTTAACCGCCCGAAATTTAGCTTGGTAATATCCTAAAGAACCTCCTTTTTCAAGACAAAAATGGAAACAGATTGACAAAGATTCGGGTAATGATATATTATAGTTCGCATTTTACCAGGATATGGTGAGCGTATGTTTGGCATTGGAATGCCGGAATTGATAGTTATACTTGTTGTCGCCCTGATTATTATCGGGCCGAAGAAATTGCCCGATCTGGCAAAATCTCTCGGCAAGGGTCTCGCGGAGTTCCGCCATGCTACCGATGATGTAAAGGAAAGTCTTAATGTGGACCAGATCAAGGATGAAGTGGATGATTTCAAGGATTCGGTCCTCTATGGAAGAAAGAAGCAGGAACCTGAAAACAACGACCGGAAGGCGGAAGGCGAGATTCAGGATCCAGTAGATAAGAGTCCGGAATAATCCGCTCAAAATGATGTGACACCATGAACCTGATATGTGGTGTGAGCTTGCGATATGACCGACCAGACAGATGAAAAGATGCCGTTTACGCTCCATCTGGAAGAATTGAAAACCAGGCTGACGCGTGCGCTGATTGCGATTGGTGTCTGTTTTGTTATATGTTATTTTGTTAAGGAACAGCTGTTTAAGATCTTGACGCTCCCTCTCGTTGCCGTACTTCCCGATAACAGCTCCATGATATTCACCAGTCTTCCGGAAGCATTTTTTACCTATCTGAAGGTATCTTTTTTTGCATCCATTTTTCTTGCAAGCCCATACGTTCTGTACCAGCTATGGAAATTTATATCGCCGGGTCTTCACAAATCCGAAAGGAAGTATATGGTGCCTTTCGTTACATTCTCTACCATATTCTTTTTAGGGGGTTCCCTGTTCGCGTATTATGTTGTTTTCCCGTTCGGCTTTAAATTCTTTATCGGCTTCGGGAATGATGTTATAAGGCCGATGCTTTCTCTGAGGGAATATCTTTCTTTCTCCATGAAACTTCTTATCGCGTTTGGCGTTATCTTTGAGCTTCCCATTTTTATGTTCTTCCTGGCAAAGATAGGAATGGTAAACTCCAAGACCCTGGTGGAAAAGAGAAAATACGCGATACTCCTGGTGTTCGTTGTCGCTGCCCTGTTCACTCCCCCGGACATTGTGACACAGGGGCTTATGGCCCTGCCCCTTATGCTTCTCTATGAAATAAGCATCTGGGTCGTAAAAATGGGGGAGAAAAAACTTGCCCGTGAAAAAGAAAATAATGAAGAAAATGAAAAAGACGATGAATAATAAGCAACAATCGGTGAAAGATATAGAAAAGAAAAAAACAAAGAAGGGGGAATTTGTAAAGAGAATCTCTCTTTGGATCTTTGCCCTGGCCCTCCTGCTGACCCTTGCAGGGGCAGGGTTCATCTATTTTCTGGTGGATGGATTGCCCAGCATCTCCTCGCTGAAGGATTACCGACCCAGCATAATAACCAGAGTATACGCGGACAATGACCAGTTGATTGACGAGTTTTATCTCGAAGACAGGAAGATTGTCCAGGTTACCGATCTGCCAAAATTTGTAATACAGGCATTTGTGGCAGCAGAGGACGCCCGTTTCTTTCGCCACAAGGGGATCGATATCAACAGCATTATCAGGGCCTTCTTTAAAAACGTGGAGGCGGGAACAATCGTTCAGGGGGGAAGCACCATAACTCAGCAGGTAGCTAAATCTCTTTTCCTGTCACCGGAGAAGAAATATATCAGGAAACTGAAAGAGGCCGTTCTGGCCTACAGAATAGACAAATATTTAAAGAAATACGAAATACTCAACCTCTATCTGAACCATATATATCTCGGACATGGGGCGTATGGTATAGAAACCGCGTCGCAACACTATTTCGGAAAATCCGCCGAGAAACTTACCCTGCCTGAAGCGGCTCTCCTTGCAGGTCTTCCCAAGGCCCCCAGCAGGTATTCCCCTTCACGGCATCCTGAACGTGCCCACCGGAGACAGATCTACGTCTTGGGCAGGATGGCAGAGGATGGATACATAACAGAAAAGGAAAAGATAGCAGCAATCGAAATACCTGTAGAGCTGACAAAAGCCGAGAGGAAGGATAAAATAGCTCCCTATTTTACCGAAAATGTCCGCCGGTATATCCAGACCAAATATGGCAGCGATGTTCTGTATAGAGAAGGGCTTGAGGTATATACTACACTGGACGTGACCTGTCAGAAAGCGGCCAGTGATGCCGTGGCAAGAGGGCTGAGGGATCTGGACAAGAGACAGGGATACAGGGGAGTTCTGAAAAGGGTGCCTGAAGAAGATATTGCGTCTTTTGTGGAAGAGATGGAAGTGAACATGGATAAACCGCTGGAGGGCCGTATTGTGAAGGCCATCGTCGTGGATTTGGACAGCGGGGAAAAAAGTGTAAGACTAAGGGTGGGGGCACATGAAGGCACTATGACGCTGAAAAATATGTCGTGGGCCAGGGTACCCGATCCGAAGATTGCCTACAACGCGGCTAAAGTTAAAAATCCGGCGGATGTGCTCAAGACAGGAGATGTCGTGGAAGTAAAGGTCCTGAGCATTGTGGATGGAAAGTTGGATCTGGCCCTGGAGCAGGAACCTCTGGTGCAGGGCGCGCTTCTCGCCATGGACTCAAATACCGGAGAGATAAAAGCGATGGTCGGGGGCAGAAGCTACAAGAAGAGTGAGTTCAACCGCGCCACACAGTCAAAGAGACAACCGGGGTCTGCTTTCAAACCCTTTATATTTACCGCGGCTTTTGACAAGGGCATGACCCCCGCGACCACACTTATGGACAGTCCTGTCATCTACAGGGATACACTGAAGGACAGCTTGTGGAAACCAAAGAATTTTTCAGAGAAATTTTATGGCCCCACAACTCTGAGAATCGCTCTCATCAAATCGAGAAATCTGGTAACCATAAAACTCTTGAAGGAGATAGGGATAAATTATGCGGCTGATTACGCTGCTAATATGGGGATAACAACCCCGCTTACGAGAGACCTTTCTATGGCCCTCGGGACATCGGGCGTGACGCTTCTGGAGATGGTAAGGGGTTATGGAATTTTCGCGAATGGCGGCAAGAGGGTCAAGCCCTTCTTTATAAAAAAGATTGTTGACCGCACCGGCAACATAGTGGAGGAAAATGTGCCTGAAGTAGAACAGGCGATTGATCCCGGTATCGCATATATAACCTCGCATCTGCTCCAGGAGGTTGTCAAAGGAGGCACCGGCTGGCGGGTAAGAGCCCTCGGCAGGCCTGTGGCAGGCAAGACAGGCACAACCAATGATCTCAAAGATGCATGGTTTATGGGATTTACCCCTTCGCTTGCCGCCGGTGTATGGGTTGGTTTTGATGATCTGAAACCACTGGGTAAATATGAAACCGGTTCACGTGCCGCCAGTCCCATCTTTTTATATTTTATGAAAAAGGCGCTTGAAGGTACTCCCGTTGAATCCTTTTCGCCTCCTGAGGGGGTTGTATTTGCCAAGATAGATCCTGAGACGGGGGCGCTGGCTGGCCCCAACTCCGAAAAATACATATTTGAATGTTTTCTGGAAGGGACGGAGCCTACCGAAACAGTATCCGAAGATGATGACAGCGAAGACAAAGGGTTCTTCAGGCATGATCTTGATTCAGGGGATTAATGATAGAAAAACCTCTTGACAAAAGAATTTTTTTATATAAAGCTGAGTTCCGTTTCGTTTGAGGAGAATAATAAGTGATACGCCCATTTAAAAAAGCGGTTGTAGTCTTGGTTAGTGTACTCGTAGTAGTACTTACGGGGACCGCCGCTTGATCCTGATGGACTAAAAGAAAATCAAGCCGCGGGCCCCAAAGCTCGCGGCTTTTTTGTGGAAAAGCCGCATCTCGCATAAAGAGTTTGTGGCTTTTTTGTTTGCCTGTTCCCACACAAATTGTGAGAACCGATTTTATAATAAAAACGTGCTCAGGAAGGGGAGAAATGGAAAAGACAGGAGCTGAAATACTGCTGCAGGCATTAAGGGAAGAGGGAGTTGATGTTATCTTCGGATATCCGGGCGCGAACAGCCTGCCCATTCACGACAGTTTGGATAAAAGCCCGATAAGACATTATCTTGTGAGACATGAGCAGGCAGCCGCTCATGCCGCGGATGGCTACGCCAGGGCAACCGGCAAGGTTGGTGTATGTATGGGCACTTCGGGTCCGGGCGCTACGAACCTGGTAACCGGCATTGCAACAGCGTATATGGATTCAACTCCCATGATCGTCCTCACAGGGCAGGTAACGACGGAACTTCTGGGAAGCGATGCCTTCCAGGAGACTGACATAATAGGGATTACCCTGCCCATCACAAAACACAGTTACCTGGTAAGTGATCCGGGCGAGGTAAAAGCCACTGTAAAACAGGCGTTTGAGATTGCGAGGAGCGGCCGGCCCGGACCTGTCCTTATAGATCTCCCAAGAAACGTAATGGCTGCCAAGTGTGAACAAAGTGAAGAAGAGGATACCGCAGCCTCAGTGCCGGGGAAACAGTCTGTGGAGAGCAAAAAAGATAAGAAACAGCTGCAGCAGATCGCGAACTATATGAATATGTCCGAAAGGCCGGTTATTCTCATCGGTGGAGGCGTGAAACTTTCGCAGGCATGTGAGGAACTTGCCGGATTGATTGAAAAGGGGAATATTCCGTTTGTTTCCACAATGATGGGTATTGGTTCGGTATACGCTTCAAATGGGTTCAATCTGGGCTTCATAGGCACACATGGGAATAAACTGGCCAATCGTATCGTACACGATTCAGATTTTATCCTGACGGTGGGCGCCCGCTTTAGTGATCGCAGTACGTCGATCGTGAAAAAATTTGCCCCGCTTGCCACCATCGCCCAGATAGATATCGATCCATCCTCCATTGGCAAGGTCATAAAAGCGGATATATCCCTGGTATGTGATATTCGCGAAGCTCTTGCGAAGTTGACTCCCCTCGTGGAAAGAAAAGAGAGGAGCGAGTGGTTGAACAGGATAGAGAAAGAAAGGAATGCCCTGGGCAGGGACAGGTCAATGAAGGAATGTGGACCGGCAGGCGCCTTTATCAGGGATGTGCAGACGGCTATGCCGGAGGAAACCATAGCTATTACGGACGTGGGGTTGAACCAGATATGGACGGTCCGATCTTGGGAAACAAGGACTCCCCGCGGC
>JAUXBI010000117.1 GCA_030619435.1 Syntrophaceae bacterium | reverse complement strand
TAATATCTGGGCCAATCTATCCCTGTCAGCCCTGATAGGTGAAAGCTCCTCCGGGATATTCTTATCAATAACAAGCCCCTTCTCCACGGCTTTTGATTCAATAACCGGCAAGACATTTTCAACCACACCACTTAGCGAAACACTCTCAAAGAAAAACTTCATTTCTCCTAATTCGATATCGGAACTAGTTAAAAGGTCTTCTACCAAGCGGTTCAGGCGACCGGCGTGTCTGTAAATGGTTTCCAGAAACTTCTTCGCCGTTTCTTTCTCTTCAAGGGCTCCTTCCTGCAAAGTTTCAATAAATCCAAGAATAGCGGTCAGAGGAGTCTTTATCTCATGAGTTATGTTGGCCACAAAATCTACACGCATCTTCTCCAGTTTTTTAAGGCGGGTAACATCATGAAAGACGATCATGGTTTTTTCTTCTTCATACGGAAGCCCATGTATCGACGCAATATTAACATCCAGAATAACTCGCTTTCCATTCCCCAGGGCGATTTCTTGTGGAACAGACACGTTGGTCTCCTTAAAACGATCAAGGGCATTTTGCAGCTCAATATTCCTGAACGCCTCAATCGGAGTTTTGCCAATGATATCACGATATCTGACACCAAAAATGCCTTTGAATGCCTCATTTAATGCTTCTATTTTATCCTGACCGTTGAGTACTAACACTCCATCAGTCATGCTGGCAAAGGTCGCCTCCACTTTCCCCTTTTCTTCATCTGCATACCGCACCCTCTCCTGCAGTTCCATGACCATATAATTGATGTTCCTGGCCAATCTTCCCATTTCATCACTCGAATCGATCATAAGAGTCCCCGGATCTTCACCTTCTCTTAACCTTTCGGTAAACTGCTCCATCTCCTGAATGGGTGATGTTAGTCTGGAGAAAAATATAAAGGCAATCATAAATGAAAGGACAAGGATGATAACAAATGATTGAAAGATTAGTCCGTACAATTTTCTTACGGAATTTTTGATCTCGATAAGAGGACGCGCCAGTCTGATATAACCAATTGCCCTGGAATCACTCTTGACAGGCAGTGCAACATAAAACATATCCACGCCAAGAGTGTGGCTGAAACGTGTTGCGGTTCCTTCACCTAAAACCTTCGCTTCCTCGATCTCCGGGCGGTTCAGGTGATTGTCCATCCTGGAAACATCCTTTTCTGAATCTGCCAGAACTTTTCCCGCAGTATCAATCAGGGTAATCCGTGCATTGGATATCCTGGCTAACTGGACAACCTTCTTTTCAATTTCTTTTTTCGGAGAAGTGAGGTTTATCATCCGGGCATAAGTAATCAGATCGTATTCAATCTTTTCCATCAATTTGTTCTTGACCTCTTTACCAACCAGAAACCCAACGATCGCCATAGACAGTACGATAATAACGAGATAGGTCACAAATATTCTGTAAAATAACCGGTTTTTCATACGTTAATTCCTTTGTGTCCCCCTCCCCTGATGGGAGGGGTTAGGGGAGGGGGAAGTTTTTTTAGCTCAACTATTTTTAATGTTTTTCGCCACGGAGCTGGTGCCTCACACTCTTTCCGGTAACCATGTAAACAACCATATCCGCGATACTCTCCGCGTGATCCGAGATCCTCTCCAGATTCTTCGATATCTGCGTAATCAAAATCGCTCTGTGGATCGTCCGTGGATCCTCTATCATATACGTGAGAAGTTCCCGGAATATCTGATCATTGAGGTTGTCCACCATTTCATCATCTTTTCTGACCTTATTGGCCAGATCACAATCTTCTCTTACCAGGGCGTCGAGACTCTCCCTGATCATTCCACGTGTGATATCGGCCATCCGTGGGAGATCGATATACGGTTTAAGCTGCGGCTCTTTATTTAAAATCAGTGCCTTTTCAGCAATATTGACCGCCATATCCCCGATCCTCTCCAGATGACCATTAATTTTGATGGCGGTGGTAATAAACCTCAAATCTCTCGCAGCAGGCTGTCTCAAAGCCAAAAGACGGATGCATTTTTCCTCAATCTCTGCATCCAGTTTATTAAGCTTATCATCAGCGGCAATGACCTCATGTGCCAGATCTAAATTCCTTTCTAGAAGAGACGTCATGGCATCCTGTATCGCCTTTTCGGCAAGAGCTCCGAGATACAGGAGATTTTCCTTGACCCACTGGAGTTCCCTTTCATAATGCGTGCTGGTATGTCTTATTTCTTCCATCTTATGATAACCTCGTACAAAATCGAACGGGCCGCTGAGGGCATCGGCCCCTACATCCCTCGGCCTGTTGATGAACTTTTTATTTGTAGGGCTCGTTCCCCGAACGGGCAGATATCTTAGCCAAACCTCCCGGTAATATAGTCTTCCGTCTGTTTGACATCCGGCGTCGTGAAGAGCTTTTCTGTCAGATTATATTCTATTAGTTTCCCAAGATAGAAGAAGCCGGTATAGTCTGAAATCCGTGCGGCCTGTTGCATGTTATGTGTTACGATAATGATAGTGTAGTGCTTCTTCAATCCTTCAATCAGTTCCTCGATCTTCGCCGTTGAGATCGGGTCCAGCGCCGACGTAGGTTCATCCATCAGCAGAACATCCGGTTTCATTGCCAAGGCCCTGGCAATACACAACCTTTGCTGCTGCCCGCCGGAGAGCATCATGGCAGATTGACCCAGGATATCCTTTACCTCGTCCCAGAGAACAGCCTGCCTGAGACTTTGCTCTGCTAAATCTCTCAGGTCGCCTTTGCCTGTTACCCCCAAAAGCCTCGGCCCATAGATAATATTGTTAAAAATCGATTTCGGAAAGGGGTTCGGCTTCTGAAAGACCATACCGATTCTTCTTCTGATCTCAACCGGATCAACATTGGAGTCATAAATATTCTTGTCCTCAAAAAGAACTTCACCCTCCACCCTAGTTCCATCAATGAGGTCATTCATTCGATTGAGCAGCCTCAGAAGGGTTGATTTACCACAACCGGACGGACCGATCAGGGCAGTAACCCTGCTTTTTTCAAAATCCATATTGATATCGGTGAGAGCCTTGAAATCACCATAATGAAAGTTTACATTCTTAACTTTTATTATACTGTCATCTTGCACGATTACCACCCTTTTTTCTTTCTCATATAACTCCTGATTATGATCGCAATCAAATCAATCCCTAAAACCAGGGCAATAAGTACCAGTGCTGTCCCGTACTGAATCGGCCTGGTCTGCTCAATATGTGTGCCCGCTGTCGCCAGAACATAGATGTGGTAGGGAAGCGCCATCACCTCGTCAAAGATCGACGCGGGGAGTTTTGCCGTAAAGAATGCCGCTGCCGTAAACATGATCGGCGCTGTCTCACCCGCCGCCCGACCGACACCCAGAATGGAACCGGTCAATATCCCCGGCAGTGCATTCGGCAGGACAATCCTGAAAATCGTCTGCCACCTGGAAACACCAAGAGCCAGCGAGGCCTCCCTGAATGTCTGAGGCACCGCTTTCAATGCCTCTTCAGAAGCCCCGATAATCGTCGGCAGAATCAGAAAACCAAGGGTCAATGCTCCCGAAAGGATACAGGAGCCGAACTGGAGAAAAACCACAAAGAGCCCCAGACCGAAGAGCCCGAAAACAATGGATGGAACCCCGGCCAGACAATTCACGCCAATCCGGATAATTCTTACCACGGGGCCCTGCTTCGCATACTCGCTAAGATAAACAGCCGACAGAACCCCGAGCGGCAGCGCAATAATAATTGCCCCCGTTGTTAGATAAAATGTCCCCAGGATTGCCGGCATAATGCCGCCCTTTGTCATGGAATCCCTCGGCGGAAGGGTAAGAAAATCCCAGCTGATCGCACCTATTCCATTGACAAATATATAAAAAAGGAATCCGCCAAGCGATACCGCTATGATCAAAGCGGATAGCCGGACAACCCCCAAAAACAGATTCTGCTTAAGATAGCGCCATTTCATATTTGAAATTGCTTTCCTGTGTGATGGAGACCTTATAACCTCTTCTTCGGAAATCATCTGAATCGTACTCATAACGTTGCAGTGCCTACCTCTTTAAATTTGGTTGAAATATAATCCGCAATCAGATTGAAAAATAGTGTCATAAAAAAAAGGACAACTCCTATCGCAAAAAGCGCGTGGTAATGATCGCTCCTGAAAGGGGCCTCTCCCATCTCTGCCGCAATACTTGCCGGCATGGGCCTGACGGAATCGAAGATACTCTCCGGTATGGCGGCAGCCCCACCGGCCACCATGAGAACAACCATCGTTTCACCTATAGCCCTTGCCATTCCCAGCATAACGGCTGTTGAGATACCGGAAAGCGCCGCCGGAACAATAACCTTCACAATGGTTTCAAACTTCGTCGCACCCAAGGCATAAGAAGCCTCTTTAAACTCCCGCGGCACAGAATAAAGGGCATCCTCTGAAATACTCGAAATCGTGGGAACGGCCATAATGGCCAGCAGAATGGACACATTGACTATATTCAGACCTGTAGGCAGATCAAAGGTCTCTTGCAGGAACGGGGCAATGACTACCATGCCGAAAAATCCAAGCACAACCGAAGGAAGACCTGCAAGAAGCTCAATCACAGGTTTAAGTATTTCTTTCATCAGGGGAGGGGCAATCTCAGAAATATAGATCGCCGAAAGAATGCCCAGCGGAACCGCTATCAATGAAGCAAAAAGTGTGACGATAATGGAGCCAACAATAAGAGGCCATATACCAAAATCCGGCGGGTCATAAGTAGGATACCACTCGTTGCCGAAGATAAAATCCTTGACAGAAACCACCTTGAATATGGGCACTCCCTCTCTAAAGAGAAAGACAATGATAAGCCCCAGGATAAATATGGAAACCAGTGCAAAAAGAAAAAAGATATTCTTTATAACTATTTCTTTAAGTTGTCTGGACATAACCGAAGAAAGATACATCAGAAATGTTACAGTTTGATTACAATTTGATTACGGTTTGATGAAGAAACAGCTCCCCCACCTTCTATTATGCTCTAAATTATGGGTTGGGAAGCATACCGTCTTCTTTAAAGCGGGTGATCTCAACCTCAACATCATCTTCATTCTTTAAGAACGCCTTAGCATTCTTAACCGCCTTTTCCATATCCTCCTCAGGATTTCTCGATATCTCACCGTGTCCGGGGTATATCTCAAGAATCTGTCTCGTGCCCAGTGATAATATGGAATTGATATAATCACCCACGCTTCCTGATTCAGCTATGTATGAAAGTGTCCCGCCGGCAAAGACGGTATCGCCCGTAAAAAGGATCTTCCTGACAGGTTCGTAAATGCAAATTGAGCCCGAGGTATGGCCGGGGGTATGGATGATATTGAGGCTGTAGTTGCCGAGATCGAATCGACTTTTGCTTTCCAGCCAGAGGTGAACTTTCAGCGGAATCTCATTCAGATCGGCAGATTTGTATAGAGTCACATATCTGTCATCAAGGGTTATCTTTGTCGCTGCAAAGCGGTGGGCGGCAATGAGAGCATGATCCTGAAAATAGCGATTGGCCCCGATGTGGTCGAAATGTTCATGAGTATTGACCACTATATCTATATCCTTGATCTTCAACCCGATCTTCAAAAGAGATTTCTGAAGTACAGGAAAATTAATATCAACGCCGGAATCGATGAGGAGGTTTGCATAATCTCCCTTGATGATGTAACTGTGGCTGCTCGTTCCATGTCCTTTAATCCTGAAGATATCAGGCTGCAACTCTATTATATCGCCGTTTTTCTCCATATCCTTTTCTTTCCCAGGGGCTATTTTCAGCGCTTGTTAAGTCTTCATAAAAATCGAACATCTTATCCAG
>JAUXBI010000209.1 GCA_030619435.1 Syntrophaceae bacterium | reverse complement strand
GGAGAGACGCTGTATGTATAAACTCTATTACCGATGCCAGGGGGAAACGTCTGTCTCCCCTGTAACCACACAGATCCGACGATATTACAAGCAAAAGAGGCCTCAGTCTCTTACCGCCGCTTCCTATTATATGATCGGCAATCTCAGGAATAAGATGCACATAGGAACGCTGATGCTCCCTGATAAGATCTTCAACCATCTTCATATCATCTACATAATGTTGAAAGACATCCTGTATATCCATAACAAGTCCCCGTTCCGTTATAAACACCTTCCGGCAGGCGCATTGATGGAGATTTATGTATTTTGTAACAACAGTAACATTTTGTGCATCTGTACTTTTGTCCCTATGAACCTGAACGGTTACCATATTTTATACATAACCAAATGTCAAAACTTTTCCAGACACATGCGGTTTCAAAAAAGGAGAGTCAACTCTTCTACAAAGCTATCACCCATTGTTTGACATTCGTCAAACAACGTTTTATAGGTGATACGCAGTTTTATCAGATATATGATCGGCAGCAAGAGGATTGAAAGAGGGAGGACAGGACTCATGAAATGGAGAGGCAAACATATAGGCCTTGCCCTCGGTGGAGGGGGTGCCAGGGGTTTCGCGCACATAGGTGTGCTCAGGGTTCTCAAGCAGGAAAAAATCCCAATTGATATCATAGTGGGCACCAGCAGCGGCGCCCTGCTCGGAGGGGCGTATGCCAGCGGAACAACCCCTGAAGAGATGGAACGGAAGATAGATGAGTATCTGAACAGTGAAAAATATCAATCTTCTGCTATCAGAACTATAGAAAAGGCCCACGATGGGGATCAATCTCTCACACAAAAGATACAGGGTTTTTTACAGAATAAGTTCCTGCTCCTGCAGGCAATGTTTAAACCGGGGATACTCTCTGCGGAAGAATTTCAATCCATGGTTGATTTCTTCATACCGGACATACTAATCCAGGACACCATTATCCCCTTCCGGACCGTCACCACAGATCTGATAAGCGGAGAACAAATCATTTTCTCCGAAGGTCCTCTGCGCGAAGCTGTAATGGCGAGCAGCGCAGTCCCCGGGGCGATAGAACCCCGGGAAGAAGGAGAAATGCTGCTGTCGGATGGAGGCATTATCTCCCTGGTTCCGGTAAATGCCACAAGAAGGGAAGGAGCTGATATCGTAATAGCCGTAAATGTAACGAGGGGCATATTTTCCGATGAGAAACTCGAAACCGCACAGGAAATATGCGACAGGGCATCTGATATAACCTCCTACTATCTGATAAACTACGAGCTTGCGGCGGCGGATGTTGTAATCCGCCCCGAGGTTGGTAATCTTCACTGGTCTGATTTTTCCCACGCCGGAAACCTGATAGCAGAGGGTGAAAAAGCTGCCCGGAAAAACATCTCTGATATCCGCATGGCAATTCCGCTCTTCAGGAAATTGTTCGCAAAGAGAGAAAACCGGTCTTAACAGCCCCGTGAATCTGTTTCAAAGCAGCAAGTTACCAACCTTCTTACCCTCAGAGGTTGACAAGAAGGGCCCGATATGTTTTAAAGAGAACTCCAGAGGGGTATCGATTATGAAATCCATGAAGAAGAACGCCAGATTGATCAATCATCTATTTACCTGAGTTCCTTGTGACATACTCATGTATCAGCTCTCCAGCTTTTACATGACACCCGCCTCAATCATCAAAGTTTCAAACCCCAGACATATCGAAGTTTAACAGATCTTATTTGGCGTACAATTTCTTAACAATCAAGAAGAATACGGAGGTGTAAAATGAAAGGAAAGAGTAGTAAACTTACTGTAATTGTTATGTTAATTCTGGTTGCCACATTTATTCTTTTACCGGTCAGTAATTCAAGGGCGGCTAGTAAGACCCTCAACATTGCGGACGGAAGCTGGGACAGTATCCAGGTCCACAATCGTATAGCCGGATTTATCCTTGAGAATGGGTATGGATATACGATGGAGTATATACCCGGCAATACCATTGCACTCTTTGCCGGCCTTGCGCGGGGTGATATCGACATCAACATGGAGATCTGGGTGGCAAATCAGCGGGAGGCTATTGATAAGGCGCTTGCCGCAGGAACTGTAATCGACCTCGGAAGTAATTTCCCGGACAGTTGGCAGGGATGGCTCGTTCCGACTTATGTAATTAAGGGCGATGCCAAGAGAGGCATCAAACCGATGGCCCCCGATCTGAAATCCATAAAAGATCTGCCAAAGTACTGGAAGCTCTTCAAAGATCAGGAGGATCCCTCCAAAGGGCGTTTCTATTCGTGTATTCCCGGTTGGGAGTGTCAAAAGATTAACGAGAAGAAGTTTAAGGCCTACGGGCTTGACAAATATTATAACATCTTCCTCCCCGGTTCCGATGCGGCGCTGAACGGCTCCATGGCGGCCGCCTACAAGAGGGGCGAACCCTGGTTCGGTTACTACTGGGCACCGACCTGGGTGCTGGGAAAACTCGACATGACACCCATCGAGGAACCCCCTTACAGCAAGGAGGCATGGGATAAAGATTATGGCTGTGCCTATCCGTCTGTGAAGGTCAATATTTTTGTAAACGCGGGTCTTGCGAAGAAAGCTCCCGAAGTGGTGGCCTTCCTCAAAAAATATGAGACGACTCAGGGCATGGCCAACAAATTCCTCGCGTATATGCAGGATAAAAAAGCAAGCACGGAAGATGCCGCAATCTGGTTCCTGAAGAATTATGAAGGCCTTTGGACAACCTGGGTACCTGCCGATGTGGTTAAGAAGGTCAAAGCGGCAATGAAATAGGAATGACAATGATATAAAATTGATACACTCGTAAAAAGTCAAGATCGGATGGCAAAGTAAAAAGCTCCAAATGGAAGTGCTCCGCCCACCAAGCGGAGCACTTCCCGGCCATCCGCATGGCAATACCGCTCTTCAGAAGGTTGTTTGCGAAGTGGGAAACCCGGACTTAACAGCCCTGTGAATCTGTTTCAAATCAGCAGGTTACCAACCTTCTCATCCTCAGGGGTTGACATGAAGGGCCTGATGTGCTCTAAAGAGAATTTCAGAGGGATGTCGATTATGAAATCCACGAAGAGGAAAGCCAAATTGATCAGTCATCTATTTACCTGAGTTCCTTGTGACATACTCATGTATCGATCTTTTTGTCCGTGCATGACACCCGCCTCAGTCCTCAAAGTTTCAGACCCCAGGCATATCGAAGTTTAACAAATTTTATTTGGCGTGTAATTTCTTAACAAACAAGAAAAAAACGGAGGTGTAAAATGAAAGGAAAGAGCAGATATCTTATTAGATTTATTATGTTTTTAGTATGTATGTCGCTTGTTTTGCTGCCGC
>JAUXBI010000008.1 GCA_030619435.1 Syntrophaceae bacterium | reverse complement strand
TTGACACACATCAAATCGCGAATGCTTCTGCCCGTGAGCGAAGAAGATGAGGAAGAAGAGGGTGTGGATCCACGTGAAGAACTTGTTAAACAGCTTCTGGAGTATAAGGCGTTCAAGGAAGCGGCGCTGGGTCTGGACAGGATGAGTATTCTTGGCCGGGATGTATTTAGCAGGGATCATGTCGGGGAAGAGATTGAGAAGGATGAGCAGCCCCTCAGAGAAATCGGAATATTTGAACTTGTAGAGGCCTTCCGGAGAATAAGTCTCGATACCAGCCAGAAAGATTTAATGGAGATAGATGTCGAAAAGATATCCCTTTCCGACAGGATAAATGATATAGTGGATGAACTGGAAAAGAGGGGTGAGCTTACCTTCACCGATCTCCTGGAGGATGCGAGCAGCCGCAGGAGCTTGATATATACCTTTCTGGCCATCCTGGAACTTATGAAACTTAGAATAATCAGAGCATACCAGGTGGTTCCGTACGGAACTATAAGGATATGCCTTGCAGGAAAATAGATGAATAATCTGAAGGCCATAGTTGAGGCCCTTATCTTCGTTTCTGATACGCCCATAACATCCTCCGGGATAGAGGGAGTTCTGGAAGATGTAAAGGGAAAGGAAATCTCTTCTGCAATTGATGATCTCATAAGGGAATATGAAGAGAGAAATGGAGGCATATTTCTTAGAGAGGTTGCCGGGGGATACCAGTTCAGGACTGGTGAAGCGGTGGGATCATGGGTGCAGAGCCTGAAGGGGCAAAGGCCGGTGGCCTTAAGCCCGGCTGCCATGGAAACACTAGCAGTGGTTGCTTACAGGCAGCCCGTCATGAGGTCTGAGATAGAAAAAGTGCGGGGTGTGGATATAAGTGGCACCCTGAGGGGATTGCTGGAGAAAAATCTTGTAAGAATAGTGGGGAGAAAGGATGTGCCGGGCAGACCCATGATCTATGGAACTACCAGGAAATTTCTTGAGACATTTGGTCTCAAGACCCTTTCAGATTTGCCCACGCTCAGAGAATTCAGAGAGTTGGGAGAATAATTCTTGTGGAAGAACGCCTTCAGAAGATAATAGCCAGGTGCGGTATAGCGTCCCGACGCACGGTGGAACAGATGATGCGTGACGGCCGGGTCAGTGTGAATGGCGTGATGATGACTCAGCCGGGAGTGAAGGCTGATGCTTCATGCGATGAGATACGCGTTGACGGAGGGCTTATATCCGGAGATGCGGTAAGCCGGGTATATCTGATATTGAACAAGCCGAAGGGATATGTTGTCACCCTGAAAGATCCGCAGAACAGGCCGATCATCACCGATCTGTTAAGGGGTGTTCCTGAGAGAGTATTTCCCGTCGGAAGGCTTGATTACGATTCGGAAGGCTTACTCTTGATGACCAATGACGGCAACTTTTCACACATGGTGCAACATCCGGCATTCAAGATACCCAAGACATATATGGTAAAAGTCAGGGGTAACCTTACGAAGAGTGATATTGAAGCCATCAAAAAGGGCGCCATGCTGAAGGATGGCAGTTTTAAACCAATCTGGGTGACCATGGAAAAGAACAACCGGAAAAGCTGTTGGGTAGAGTTGACAATACTTGAAGGGAGAAACAGAATAATAAGAAGGTTCTTCGATTCGACAGATCATTCTGTGGCGAGGCTGATAAGGACTACTATTGGCGATATCGGTCTTGGAGATCTTAAGAGTGGAGAATACAGGTATATGCATAAAAGAGAAATAAAGAGCCTGATAGAACTTTCGGGATCGCGTGATAAAAAGAAATTGATCTGAAAAACAATGAAAATTATCTTGACTTTAATAATAAAATAAATAATATCTGGAGGAAATCTTTTGCTGGAAATCGAGCAGGGATCTTATTGAAATTATTTTGACGAGTTGACAGGGGGGTCTTATGAATAAATCGGAATTGATAGATGCCTTGGGTAAGAGAGAGGGTCTGACAGAAAAACAGGCTGCGGATGTAGTAGGTCTGATTTTCAAGGGGTTCAGCGATCAGCTCAAGAACGGGGGCAGGATAGAAATCAGGGGATTCGGGAGCTTTGTCGTAAGAGACTACGGATCATATACCGGGAGGAATCCCAAGACAGGCGGGACTATACAGGTGGACCCCAAGAAGCTTCCCTTTTTCAAGGTAGGTAAAGAGCTCAGGGAAAGAGTAAATTCCGGGAAATAAACAGGGCGATATTTCTATCTCTTGTAAATAAATTCGAGAAATCGAGCCATAGACTTGTACTGCAATCAAGAGGGGGCATAGTCCCCCTCTTTTTGTCTTTATCAAGGGGTGTCGTTACACCTCTCCAGCTTTTTTCCTCCAGCACGAACCCTTGATAGAACAGGTATTTCTTTTTATGTCCGCAAGAAAATTCCATATCCATACCTTTGGCTGTCAGATGAATGTCCATGATTCGGAACAGATGGCACAGATTCTCAGTGATGCGGGATATGTTAAGACGGATGAAGCCGACAGGGCGGATGTTATCATTGTTAACACCTGCAGTGTGAGGGAAAAAGCAGCCCAGAAAGCGTACAGTCATCTTGGAAGATTAAAAAGGTTAAGGGAAAAGAAGCCCGGCCTTGTTATTGGGATAGCGGGATGTCTTGCCCAGGAACATGGAACCGGATTCTTCAGGAGGGCTCCATATCTTGATCTTGTCCTTGGCACGCATAACATACACCGTCTTCCCGAGATGATAGAGGAGAGTAACAATGTCGGATCCCGG
The DNA here is from genome assembly GCA_030619435.1 of Syntrophaceae bacterium. Taxonomy (GTDB): domain Bacteria; phylum Desulfobacterota; class Syntrophia; order Syntrophales; family UBA2210; genus UBA2210. The sequence continues at coordinate 12,662 of JAUXBI010000008.1, read as the reverse complement.
GTTGTGGACACCTCTTTTCACAAATCGGTAAGATCTCTGGGCATCCGAACCCTGCCTCCTGATGGAGATGTGAGCGCCTACGTAACAATTATGCAGGGATGTAACAATTTCTGTTCATATTGTATTGTACCTTATGTAAGGGGAAGAGAAGAAAGCAGGGTCAGCGGGGATATAGTTGACGAAATCAGGTTTCTCGCTGATAATGGTATCAGGGAGGTGACACTCCTGGGGCAAAACGTCAATTCATACGGCAGCACTCTTTCCGAAGATACCGAATTCTCTGCATTATTGAGAATAGTCAGTAAAATAGACGGGATAGACAGGATCCGCTTTACCACATCTCACCCAAAAGATCTTTCAGAGAGGCTTGCCGGTTGTTTCGCTGATCTTGATAATTTGTGTGAGCACATTCACATGCCGGTGCAGTCCGGTTCTGATCATGTGTTGAAGAGAATGAAGAGAGGATACACTGCGGAGAAGTATCTGAGAAAAATTAACATGTTAAGGGATGCGTGTCCGGGTATAAGCATAACATCAGATATAATCGTTGGATTTCCTGGAGAGAGGGACAGCGACTTTCAAAAAACTATTGACCTTATGAAAGAAGTAAGGTTTGATAACACCTTTTCCTTTAAATATTCTGACAGGCGTGGCACAGCCTCGGAAGGATATGATGAAAAAGTTGAAGGAGGAGTCAAGAGTGAGAGATTATGCGAGCTTCAGGCACTCCAGGAAAGCCACAGTCTGGAAAAGAACAGATGTCTTGAGGGAATTGTAGAGGATGTGCTTATAGAGGGCATCAGCAAGAATAATGACACCGATGTCACCGGCAGGACGAGGGGCAATAAAATCGTTAACCTCGCAGGTGATACCGGTCTGACAGGAAGAACCGTGCGTGTAAGAATTGTACAGGCCTATATGCATTCCCTGAGAGGAGAAATGATTTAGTAAGTTAGAAATTATTTTCTGCGTTTTTTGCAGGGAAGAATTTCGTTAACGCATTAGTAAGATAGAAGTTGCTTTCTACGAGAAAGCAACTTCGTTATCGCACTTATCCCGTTTATCGGGGTTAGAGGGGGTAGAGATGCTTATAGAGGTAAAGGTGTTTGGGCTTGCCATGGATCCTATAACAAATACACCCATAGTGATATTGAAGGATCTGCAGGGGAAAAGGGCTATTCCCATATGGATAGGCCTGTTCGAGGCAAGCGCCATTGCCACACAAATGGAAGAAGTAAATCTGGCGAGGCCGATGACGCATGACCTCATGAACGAGATGTTAAAAGTTCTTGAAGTGAAGGTTCTGCAAGTCGTCATTAATGACCTGAAAGACAACACCTTCTTTGCCACCATACATATCCTGAAGAATGATGTCTCAATTACAGTTGACGCACGACCGAGCGACGCAATTGCCCTTGCATTAAGAGCAGGGGCACCCATTTTTGTGGATGAGAAGGTTATTGAGAAATCAACGAATATCGATTTTGACAAAAAAACGGCTGACTTGAATAAATACACAGGGGAACAGTTGAAAGAATTCCTTGAAAATCTCTCTTCCGAAGATTTTGGAAAATATAAGATGTAGCTCCGACTCGCCGGAGGTTTGAATGGTGACTGAAGGGTGTGTTCGAATGGAGAATGCCGTCAGAGATTTTGGCATTCACATTGATGTTGAGAGAAACCTGTCTTATCATACAAAAAGGAACTATCTGTCCGACCTGAGACAGTTCAGAGAATTTCTTCTGAAGAACGGTGTGGACAAGCCCTCCGATGTTGACCAAACGGTGATAAGGGCGTTTCTTGCGTCTCTCTACCGCGGGAGGATAAAAAAGGTTACTGTGTCGAGAAAGGTGGCCAGTCTCAGGGCGTTCTTTAAATTTCTTCTTCGAGAAGGAAAGATCAGGTATAATCCCGCTCAGATGGTCCAGGCACCGAAGGGAGACAAATACCTGCCTTCCTTTCTGAGCATAGACGAAGTATTCGCTCTTCTGGGAGTGAAGTTCGAATCTAATGTATCAGGGTTGCGGGACAGGGCCATAATCGAATTCCTGTATTCAGCCGGTGTGCGTGTTGGTGAACTCACTGGTCTGAATGTAGCCGATGTCGATTTTTCGAACAGTCTGGTAAAGGTCAGGGGCAAAGGCAGGAAAGAAAGGATAGTCCCTGTTGGTGAACCCGCGCTATTGGTTTTGAGAGAGTATATCAGCAGCAGGTCAGGAGGAGGGAGAAACAAGAATGGGAGTTATGCGGAATCACCGCTTTTTCTGAACAGGTCCGGTTCACGGTTAACTCCCAGGAGCGTAAGAAGAATTATAGACAAGCATATAACAATGAGTGGTATCGGCAGGAAGATAAGTCCTCACGCGCTCAGACACACATTTGCGACCCATCTCATGGATGCCGGCGCCGATCTGAGAGTTATACAGGAACTGTTGGGGCATGAAAGCCTTTCCACCACTCAGAAGTACACGTCCGTCAGTGTGACAAGATTGATGGAGGTATATGACAGGAGCCACCCGAGGGCCGGAGGAGAACGAAAACCATGAATCAGATGAGAGGAACAACCATAGTGGCAGTGAAGCACAAGGGGAAAGTGGCCGTTGCTGGTGATGGCCAGGTAACCCTTGATACTATAGCCCTGAAGCACAATGCCAGGAAGGTTCGGAGGCTGTATCATGACAAGGTAGTCGTAGGTTTCGCGGGTGCGACAGCGGATGCGTTTACCCTTTTTGACAGGTTTGACCAGAAACTGGAACAGTATGGCGGCAATCTTTTGAGGGCCGCAGTTGAACTGACCAAGGACTGGAGAACAGACAGGGTTTTGAGACATCTTGAGGCCCTGATGATAGCAGTCAGCGATGTGGATTTTCTTATAATATCAGGCAATGGGGATGTGATAGAATCAGATGATGAGGTGCTGGCAATAGGTTCCGGTGGACCATATGCCCAGGCAGCGGCAAGAGCGCTTATAAAACACTCTACACTGAACGCAAAGGAGATTGTCGAAGAGGCCATGCGCATAGCTGCCGATATATGTATATTCACGAACGACAGAATAAAAATAGAGGAACTGGATTTGGCTGAGGCAACTCAGGATAAAGAGTAAAAAATTTTGGATCATCTTCCGATTAGTTGCAATTGCCAGAAGGGTTCAAGGGGTCAAGGATCCAAGGGGTCGAGTGAAAAGAAGAAAGACGACCTAAAAATTAGAAATTAAGGAGCAAATAAGAATTTATGTCATCCACGAATTTGACACCGAGAGAGACTGTCTCCCAGCTGGACAAATATATTATAGGGCAGCATGACGCCAAGAGAGCGGTTGCCGTGGCCCTTCGGAACAGGTGGAGGCGCCAGAATGTCCCGGAAGAGCTGAAGGAAGAGATAGCGCCCAAAAATATCATAATGATAGGCCCCACGGGAGTGGGAAAGACGGAAATTGCGCGCAGGCTTGCCAAACTTGATAAATCTCCCTTTTTGAAGATAGAGGCCTCCAAATTTACAGAGGTGGGTTATGTGGGCAGGGATGTTGAGTCAATGGTCAGGGACCTTGTAGAGCTGGCAATAAACATGGCTAAATCGGAGGAGCAGGAGAATGTAAAGGTCAAGGCAATGGAGCTTGCCGAGGAGAGAATACTTGACATTCTCCTTCCCCTTAAGCGCAGGGAGCAGGAACAGACAGAGGCGGTGGAAGGCACGCTTCCGGATATGCCTGAGAGTGATGTCGCGGTCCAGGAGGATATTCGTCACAATGAAACGCGCGAAAAGCTGCGGCGCCTGTTTCGTAGTGGAAAACTGGACGAGCGGATTGTAGAGATCGAAGTCGTGGACAACCCCACCGGTCCCATGATAGAGATTTTTTCCACCTCCGGCGTTGAGGATATGGGGATGAATATCAAAGAGATGTTCGGAAATATGTTCCCGCAGAAGAAGAAAGAAAGAAAGATCAAGGTCTCCGAAGCGGTAAACATATTAGCCGATGAAGAAGCCCAGAGGCTCGTTGATATGGAAAAGGTCACCAGGGCGGCGATGGAGAAGGTTGAGCAATCGGGAATCATATTCCTTGACGAAATAGACAAGATCGTGGGTGGTGATTCCTCTCAGGGCCCTGATGTGTCCAGGGAGGGTGTGCAGAGAGACCTTCTTCCGATTGTAGAGGGATCCAATGTGAATACCAAGTATGGTATGGTAAAGACGGATCACATACTCTTTATTGCCGCCGGAGCGTTCAGCGCCTCTAAACCATCCGATCTTATCCCCGAGCTGCAGGGGAGGTTTCCCATAAGGGTGGAACTTGATTCACTTGAAAAGGAAGATTTTATAAGGATTCTGACGGAACCTCACAATGCCCTCGTGAAACAGTATGTGGAGATGATGGCTACTGAAGATATAAAACTTATATTCCAGGACGACGCCATAGAGGAGATCGCGGAGGTAGCGGCGCTTGTGAATGGGAAGATGGAAAATATAGGGGCCAGAAGACTTTACACGGTCATGGAGATACTCCTGGAGGAGATATCTTTTGACGCACCGGATATTGCGGTTGCGAAGAAAAAAATAAATATTGATGCCGATTATGTCAAGGATAAGTTGAAGGATGTAATCGAAGACGAGGATCTCAGCAGGTATATCTTGTAGGAGACTTTAAAGCATGCAATCGGATAATCTGAAAAAACCCATGGAAAAAGCAGACATACTTCTAGAGGTTCTGCCTTATATAAAGCGGTTTTATGATAAGACCATAGTTATCAAATATGGTGGTCATGCCATGGGAGATGACAATCTGAAAGAGATGTTCGCCATGGACGTTGTCATGATGAAATATATCGGGATCAACCCGGTGATAGTGCATGGCGGAGGACCTCAGATCGGCGCTTTTCTCAAGAAACTGGGTAAGGATTCGAAATTTGTCCGGGGGATGAGGGTGACGGACGAAGAGACTATGGATATAGTCGAGATGGTTCTTACAGGCAAGGTGAACAAGGAAATAGTGGGGCTGATCAACAACCATGGCGGCAGGGCTGTTGGGTTGAGCGGCAAGGACGGTAACATTATAGAGGCAGAAAAATATCTACTGAGCGCCGAAAAGGCAAAGGACACCCCACCGGAGATAATAGACATCGGAATGGTGGGCAGGGTGAGGAAGGTTAACTCAGGACTTATCGAATCGCTAATAGCAGATGGGTTTATCCCCGTTATAGCGCCCACCGGAGCAGGAGATGAGGGTGAGACGTATAATATCAATGCGGATATAGTTGCGGGTGAGGTGGCGGCTGCCCTCGGGGCGGAGAAACTTATTCTCCTGACCGACGTGGAAGGAATTCTGGACGGAAAAGACCGGCTGATAAACTCCATCAATAATGTGGAGGCTGATGAGCTGATTGAAGATGGTACGATAAGTGGGGGTATGTATCCCAAGGTGAAATGTTGTATAAAGGCTCTCAGAAAAGGCGTGGGGAAAACGCACATAATTGATGGACGTCTGGATCACGCGATTCTCCTGGAGATATTCACAGACAGCGGTATCGGCACGGAAGTGGTGAAGGACTGAGATAGGGCTATCAGCTGTTGGGTGTTAGAGAAGTAGCTGGCAACTGAAGAATGGTTTACGGTTCGCGGTTAACGGTTAAAAAAAGTGTGAGCCGGTAACTGACAACTGATAGATAGATAACCGGTAACTGGCAACTGATAACCGGTAACTGAAAAGATAGAGGCAATATGACAACAGAAGAACTTATCTCTAATTCGAACAGATATATCATGAACACTTACTCGCGCCTGCCGGTTGTTTTGGTAAGGGGCGAAGGGGTACATGTATGGGATTCTGATGGAAAGGAGTACCTCGATTTCCTGGCGGGAATCGCCGTGTGCGGTCTTGGCCATGCCAATCCATCAGTATCCGGGGCAATCTGCAAACAGGCCGAAACACTGATGCATGTGTCCAATATATACCATATTGAACCACAGATCCGGCTGGCTGCTCTTCTGGTGGAAAATTCTTTTGCGGACAAGGCGTTTTTCTGTAACAGCGGGGCGGAAGCAAACGAAGCGGCCATTAAACTGGCGCGAAAATACGCCCATGAAAATATGGATGAGGAGAGATATCGTATAGTGACCATGAAAGACTCCTTCCACGGACGAACGCTTGCCACCGTTGCGGCAACCGGACAGGAGAAATTTCAAAAAGGCTTTGATCCTCTGCCGACGGGCTTTGGCTATGTTCCCTTCGACGATCTTGCCTCACTTGAACGGGCCGTTGCGGAAGATACCTGCGCCGTTATGGTGGAAGTCATACAGGGTGAAGGAGGAATCAAGGTTCCAGCGGATGGATATCTTGAAGGTGTAAGAAAGATATGTGATGACAGGAGGATTTTGTTGATACTGGACGAAGTCCAGACAGGCATGGGGCGTACGGGTGATCTGTTCGCCTATGAGGCGAGTGGTGCAAAACCCGATATCATGACTCTGGCCAAGGCTCTTGGCAATGGTTTTCCCGTTGGGGCCATGCTGGCAACCGATAAGGTGGCGGCATCTTTTACGCCGGGAAGCCATGCAACCACTTTCGGAGGAAACCCTCTCGCCATGGCAGCAGGGATCTCTGTGATGGATGAATTGCTGCATGGAGGGGTGCTGGATAACTCTAGAAAGATGGGAGTTTACTTCCGCGAAAAACTCGACGAATTGAAGGCAAACCATGCTTTTATTAAAGAAGTCAGAGGAAGGGGCCTTATGCTTGGCATGGAACTTTCCATAGGGGGTGCGGATATAGTAAATGGGTGCATGAATAAGGGACTGCTTATGAACTGCACATGTGACAATGTACTGCGATTTGTTCCTCCCCTGATTATTACGAAAGAGGATATAGACCGTGCGGTTGATATCCTGGATGAGGTGATGAGAAATCTGTGAAGAAAGATATGCTGACAATCCATGATCTTGATGTCAATGGATTTAGCGAGATATTCAATACCGCGAAAAAATTGAAAGACCTGTTGTACAGAGGTGAGACGCATGATTCCCTGAGGGGAAAGACGCTGGGCATGTTGTTTGACAAGTCGTCAACAAGGACAAGGCTGTCCTTTGAGGTGGGTATCCATCAGCTTGGTGGGACGGGTGTATTCCTGAGCCGGCGCGATATACAGCTTGGAAGGGGAGAAACTGTCGCTGATACGGCAAGAGTAATGTCCAGATACATCGATGGTATCATGATAAGGACATTCGAGCAGGACCTGATCGAAGAATTTGCTAAATATGCGACAATACCTGTTATTAACGGATTGACGGACCTGCTGCACCCATGCCAGGTACTGAGCGATATCTTTACCATAATAGAAAAAAAGGGTGAGTATGAAGGACTGAAGATAGCCTATATCGGCGATGGAAACAACATGACTAATTCCTGGATAAACGCCGCGGCCAGACTTCCCTTTCATCTGGCCATTGCCTGTCCTGAAGGGTATGATCCTGATAAGGCCATATTGGAGAGAGGAATCAGGGAGTCGAAGAAGGGGATAGAACTTTTGCGGACTCCTGCTGATGCGGCTTCCGGTGCCGATGTGATATATACGGATGTATGGGCCAGCATGGGTCAGGAAGATGAGCAGGAAGAGAGAGTGGTCGCATTCCGGGATTATCAGGTAGATGAAAAACTGGTCGGTTGCGCGAAGGATGATGCCATTATTATGCACTGCCTGCCTGCGCACCGCGGGGAAGAGATAGCGGCAAGCGTGATAGACGGGCCGCAGTCTGTGGTTATAGATCAGGCGGAAAACCGTTTGCACGTGCAGAAGGCGATTATGGAGATACTTATGTATGGAGGAGAAAAGTGAGTGGTAAAGTAAAGAAAGTGGTCCTGGCATATTCTGGAGGGCTTGATTCTTCCGTGATTGTCAGGTGGCTGATTGAGACGTATGGGTGTGAAGTTATTACACTTACCGGAGACGTTGGGCAGAAGCAGGAGCTTGAAGGTCTGGAGAAAAAGGCCCTTGCCACGGGGGCAGTCAAGGCGTATGTTGAAGACCTGAAAGAGGAATTCGTGAGAGACTTTGTCTTTCCCGCCCTGAGGGCAAATGCGATATACGAGGGGACATATCTTCTCGGCACCTCTCTCGCGCGGCCGATAGTGGCTAGGAGGCAGATTGAAATCGCGCACAAAGAGGGCGCGGATGCCGTCTGTCACGGTGCTACCGGTAAGGGTAACGACCAGGTGAGATTTGAGATGACCTACATGGCCCTTGATCCGGATATAAAGATCATATCGGCCTGGAGGGATGAAAACTGGAGCTTAAATTCAAGGGAATCCATGATAGATTATGCGGAGAGACACAACATTCCCATAAAATCGACAAAGAAAAGCCCCTACAGTGAAGACAGAAATCTTCTCCATATCTCCCATGAAGGAGGAACTCTTGAAAACCTGTGGGCGGAGCCGCCTGAAGACCTGTTCGCGATGAGTGTGTCTCCTGAGAATGCTCCCGATCGTGTGACATATGTGGAGATTGCTTTTGAGAAGGGGACTCCGGTGGCTGTTGACGGTGAAGAGATGAGCCCTGCACGGCTCCTCGATCACATGAACACACTTGCAGGAGAAAACGGTATTGGCAGAGTGGATATGGTGGAAAACCGGTTTGTGGGCATGAAATCAAGAGGAATCTATGAAACGCCGGGCGGCACCGCACTGTGGTCAGCCCACCGGGCGATAGAAACAATCACCATGGACAGGGAGGTCATGCTTATAAGAGATTCCATCATCCCGAGGTACGCGCAGATTATATACAACGGTTTCTGGTACTCTCCTGAAAGAGAAATGATCCAGAAGATGGTGGATGAGTCACAGAAGAATGTTACCGGAACAGTCCGCCTTAAACTATACAAGGGGAACTGTATGCCCGTGGGTATCAAAGCGCCTGTGTCACTCTACAGTGAGGATCTGGCTACCTTTGAAGAAGATGAGGTTTATAACCAGAAGGACGCCACCGGTTTTATCAGGCTGAATGCGCTCAGACTGAAAATGCAGGCATTATTGAAGAAATAGGATTCGAGGGTTCAAGGGTTCAAGGGGTCGAGTGAAAGAACCGTGAACCGGTAACCGTGAACCGACAGTTCGTAGTTTTTTCATTGCAGGATTGACTTATGACTGGACAGAAAAAACCGTGGGGAGGGCGATTCTCCGAACCCACTGACAAAAGAGTGGGGGAATTCACATCCTCTCTTCATTTCGATAAAAGACTGTATACTTATGATATTGAGGGGAGCATTGCGCATTGCCGCATGCTTGCTGCGCGGGGGATTATCTCTCCGGAAGATGCTGAAAAGATAATATCCGGTCTTCAGGATATCCTGCAGAGCATGGAAAAGGGTGAATTTTCTTACTCTTCCGACTTGGAAGATATACATATGGCCATAGAAAAATCACTGATAGATCATGTCGGAGAAGTGGGGGGCAAACTTCACACAGCAAGGAGCAGGAACGACCAGATATCCCTTGACATGAGGCTTTATCTCCGGGATGAGGTGAAAAATATCCTTGACCTTCTGGCGGGATTTCAAGCATCTCTCGTTGATGTCGCGAAGAGGGAGCTTGATACCATACTTCCCGGGTACACGCATCTGCAGAAGGCGCAACCGGTGCTTCTGGCTCATTACCTTCTTGCCTACTGGGAGATGCTGGATAGAGATATGAGCCGCCTGAAGGAGTGCAGAGAGAGGGTCAATGTCATGCCCTTGGGGTCGGCGGCCCTGGCAGGTACAGGGTTTCCCATAGACCGGGAATATGTAGCCGGGTTACTTGATTTTCCCGGGATTTCAAGAAACAGCATGGACGCAGTTTCAGACAGAGATTTTGTCGCGGAATTTATTTTTGATGCAAGTCTGGTGATGATGCATATGAGCCGTTTCTGTGAAGATCTTGTTATCTGGTCCGGCGGGGAGTTCGGCTTTGTCGATATATCCGATGCGTTTACCACTGGCAGCAGTATCATGCCCCAGAAAAAGAATCCGGATGTCGCTGAATTGATAAGGGGAAAGACAGGACGTGTCTATGGAGACCTGATGGCGATCCTGACCCTCATGAAGGGTCTTCCCATGACGTATGACAGGGATCTTCAGGAAGACAAAGAACCTCTGTTTGACGCGGTTGACACGGTGAAGACCTGTCTTGCCGTTCTTTCGGATATGACTGGAAATTTGAAATTCAACAGAGACAGGATGCTGGAGAGTGCCTCAGGAGGTTTTTCCACGGCGACAGACGTGGCTGATTACCTGGTAATGAAGGGGATTCCCTTCAGGGAGGCTCACGGCATAGTGGGGCGTCTTGTTGGGTACTGCATTGAAAAACATAAGGATATGCAATCGCTTAGTATAGAGGAGATTCGTCTGTTCTGGAAGGATGCTAATGATGATATTTATGGGTGCATGAGTGTAACTGGTTCAATAAGCGCGAGGAATATTGTCGGCGGAACGGCCAGAGAAGCAGTACTAATGAGAATAAAAGAGATAGAGTCCGGTAACTCCGTCGGTCAGGTGAGCATATGATGAGAAGAAATACATTATGGGCAACCCTGATAATAGCAGTATTTTTCCTGACTATATTCTGCGTCGGTTGTGGAAAAAAGGCCAATCCGCGTTACGTCCACGTCAACTATCCCGAAACAGTTTCAGACCTTGATGTGTCTATCGATAAAGATGGAGCCGTTTTGAAATGGAGCATTTCCGGAGAGCGTGAGTATGCAGGGCATGTCAAGGTCTTGAAGAGTGCGTTGAAATCGAATGGCAGTGATTGTTCGGATTGCCCGCGTATATATGTTATTGCAGGATACCTTCCGCTTCGTGATTTAAGTCCGGATGAAAAGGGGTGGTTTGTGTATCTGGATCGAAACATCAGAAAAAAATTTCTCTATTCTTACAGGGTTGTGATTTGCGATACCCATGGTATGTGCGGAGAGGAATCCAATACCGCCAAGATAGAGATACTCTGAACCTGAAGGCTGGGCCTTATATTTTATGAATTATTTCCACTATGTAGACAATAAGCTCTGGTGCGAGAATATTCCGGTTGCTGAAGTGGCGAAGGCCGTGGGGACACCCTTTTATCTTTACAGCCACAGAACACTAGAGAGGCATTTTAAGGTTTTTGACTCGGCATTTGATGATATCCCACATATTATCTGTTTTTCCGCGAAGGCCAATTCGAATGCGGCTATCCTCAAGATATTCATAAATGAGGGAAGCGGTATGGACATTGTCTCCGGAGGAGAACTCTACAGGGTTCTTAAAGCGGGAGCTGATTCCCGAAAGATAGTATATTCCGGAGTCGGAAAAAGAGAGGAAGAGATAAGATATGCGCTGGAGAGTGACATACTTATGTTTAATGTCGAGTCCTCCCAGGAGCTTGAGGTAATAAATGCATGCGCCGGAAAGATGGACAGGGTGGCAAGAATATCGCTGCGTGTGAATCCCGATGTGGATCCCATGACACATCCCCATATATCCACCGGCATGAAGGAGAATAAGTTCGGAATAAATATTGAAAAATCTCTGGACGAGTACCGACATGCCAGGAAACTGGATCATATAGAGATTATAGGAGTAGATTGTCATATAGGATCACAGATTACAGAGATTTCCCCCTTTATCGACGCGCTGGATCGCCTGAAAGAGCTGATATCCTCTCTCAGGAATGAAGGCATAAGCATCAAATATCTGGATCTGGGCGGAGGCCTGGGGATCACCTATGATAATGAAACCCCGCCTCATCCACAGGATTACGCGAAGGCTATTATGGACAGAATAAGAGACATTGATTGTACATTCATATTTGAACCGGGAAGGGTAATCGTGGGGAATGCGGGTATCCTGATTTCCGAGGTGCTTTATACAAAGACCAATGCGGACAAGAGGTTTGTCGTCGTTGACGCGGGGATGAATGACCTGGCAAGGCCCAGCTTGTATGACTCGTATCATAAAATCCAGCCTGTTGAGCTGAAAGAAAGGGCGGATATACTGTCTGATGTGGTCGGTCCCATTTGTGAATCGAGCGATTATATTGCCAGGGGCAGAGTTATTCCGGAACTGGAACGGGGAGAACTCATAGCTGTCATGAGTGCCGGCGCGTATGGTTTTTCCATGTCTTCAAACTACAACTCAAGGCCGAGAAGTCCGGAAGTACTTGTCAGAGGCGGGGAGTTTTACGTGATAAGATCGGGAGAAAATCAGGCAGATCTTACGAGAGGCGAAAATATTCCGGACTTTCTGCAATAAAAGGAAGGGGCCAAGGATTCAAGTGGCCGAGTAGAAGGTCTATCGGGCAACCGGAAAAGTAAATTTTCAACAGGAGGAGAGGTTATGTTTAGAGGATCAATGGTCGCGATTGTAACACCATTCAAGGATGGAAATGTGGATGAAGAGGCGTTGAGAGAGCTTATCGAATTCCAGATAGAAGGTGGAACAGATGGCATTGTTCCCTGCGGTACTACGGGAGAAAGCGCGACGTTGTCCCATGAAGAGCACGACAGGGTTATTGAAATTACAGTAGATGCCGTCAGGAAGAGGGTCCCTGTGATTGCGGGGACCGGTTCCAACAATACAACCGAGGCCATAAGACTTACCAGACATGCGTATGAAGCGGGAGTGGATGGTACATTACTGGTTACTCCATACTATAATAA
>JAUXBI010000225.1 GCA_030619435.1 Syntrophaceae bacterium | reverse complement strand
ATCTCCGGTCTCCCCGGATCTTTCTTCCGCATCCTCTGCGGATCGGTAAACATGGAAGAAACCTTCTGTCTCAGCACATCTCCCCGATCGCGAAGATAGATGGAATTATCGTACGATTTGCTCATCTTTCTTCCATCAATCCCGAGAAGCTTAGGCACTTCCGTCAGCAGGGGTTCGGGAACGGGAAATACATCTTTGTACAAAAAATTGAACCTTCTTACTATCTCGCGCGTGAGTTCCACATGCGGGAGCTGGTCCACCCCTACAGGTACGCCATAAGCCTTGTACATTATTATGTCTGCGGCCTGAAGAACGGGATATCCAAGGAACCCGAATGTCGAAATATCCCTGTCGGACAATTCTGTCTTCATCTCTTTATATGTCGGATTTCTCTCCAGCCACGAGAGAGGTGTTATCATAGAAAGTATCAGGAACAATTCAGCATGTTCCTTCACCTCTGACTGGACAAACAATGTGCTCCTGGCAGGGTCCAACCCTACGCTCAGCCAATCCACCACCATATCCAGGGCGTTTGCCTTTATAAGATCGGTGCTTTTATAGTCACTTGTCAGTGCATGCCAATCGGCTACAAAGTAAAAACAATCATATGTGCCCTTATCCTGGATATCCACCCAGTTTGCAAGCGCCCCGTGAAGATTACCCAGATGCAGTCTCCCGGTGGGACGCATACCACTCAAGATTCGTTTTTTCATCGTTTTGCCTCAGAAGATATATTTAACAACGGTTTACGGTTTTCAGTTATCGGTTCACGGTTGAAAAAACAGGGAATTGAAATCAATATTCAAAATGTTTCAATCAGTTAGGCTTCGCTTATCAAGCAAAACCAGTCGTTGCATAGTTTATTGGAAAAACTGTGAACCGTAAACCGTCACTATTTAAGAGCGGTCGTATAACAAAAAAGAATGTCCTGTGTCAAACCATCAGTTTCATTTCATCTATCCTGCGCAACAGTCTTTTTAGCTCTTTGTGTTTTTCCCCTTTTCTGCCGACAGCAGAAAGGACGCCAAGCTCGTCCAGACGCCTTACAGGCAACAACGGGTTTTCTTCCTTTAATATAAGCCTCAGCTCCGAAGAAATCCTGTGCCCCGACAGCCTCTCTATAAGACCCGCACAGACGGCATCCTGAATGAGCTTTTCCGTAATGCTCTCAATCCTGAAACCAAATCTCTTCTCAAATCTGGCGGCACGGAATATTCTCGTGGGATCATCAATAAAACTCTTCTCATGCAGTGCCCTTATCAATTTCTTCTTTATATCATCCCTCGCATGAAAGAGGTCAAGCAATTCCCCAAACCGGTCAGGATTCAGGCTAACCGCAAGTGTGTTTATGGAAAAATCCCTCCTGGAAATATCATCCCTTATGGACCCGGGCATCACAAAAGGAAGTGCTGCAGGGCGTTCATAGGTCTCAGTCCTTGCCGTCGCCACATCGGCCTTGAAACCATCGGGAAACACAAGATTTGCCGTCCCAAATTTTTCGTATATGAGAAGACGCGCATTATGACCAGCAGAAAATCCGGACGCAAAATCGATGCCGCTTCCTTCTATGACCAGATCAACATCGAGATTATCACGCCGCAGGAACAGGTCGCGCACAAGCCCCCCCACGGCATACGCTTCAAAACCCATTTTTTTCGCACAGATACCGGCATCCTTCAACAGATTCAGGACACGTGACGGAAGTTGATTAAGTAACTCGCTAATATTCATAAGTATTTTCTGTATATTCTGGAGGAGATTGCAGATTGAAAGAAGAAAGGAGCAGCAAACAAAAAAATGGCCCCTGGCTTTAAAACCAGGGGCCGGCATGATCTTCAATCACTATTAGACCTTTTCAGCAAGGGTCTTACCCGCTTTGAACTTAACAACATTCTTTGCCTTGATCTGGATCTCTTCTCCAGTCTGCGGATTCCGGCCCGTTCTTGCTTTTCTCTTCACCACCGAGAACGTGCCAAAACCGACTAGACCGAGTTTGCCCTCTTTCTTGAGCGCGGCAGTCACATTGGCAATGTACGAATCCAGAGCTCCCGCAGCCTGTACCTTTGTTATCCCCGCATCCCCCGCAATAGCCGCTATCAATTCAGCTTTCGTCATATTTCCTCTCCTCCTTTTCACTGTTATTACAATATTTACAAACCAGATGCCTGAAACATAATTTACACGTAATGTCTCCAAGCACCACATCGTCAGATTGATACCACCCGGTAAATCTTCTCTGAAAAAACTCTATGCAAAAGCGCCGCAAACTCACGCCAGTACAGTGACATAAGTAATCAGGCTCTGACGTAACATAAAGAAAATCAACAATCAAGCAAAAACTGCGGGGAATCGTCGGAAAAACCCGCTCCGAGAGAGCGATCTCACCAATTATCCCTTGCTCTTGAGGAACAAAAAAAAGGGGAGGCGAACAAGCCGCCCCCCTTTTACCAGGGAATAGTGGTGGGTTGTATCAGGAGTACAAGTATACCTGGCCTTCTTCAGCTCCTCTCATTACAGCTTCGCAGCCGATGTAATGACGCCGTTGTTATCAACCGAATACACCAATGTTCCTCCGGTGGCAGGTGTAGACACGATTGCAAGGGTAGTCACGTCACCGGCAGCTGTGACTGTCACACCCGATGTTGGGACGAAACCGTATGTTGATAAATCACCAACAACAGTAATTGTTCCACTTGAATTGTCGACAAAATACGCCTGCGCCGCCGTATAACAATTTTTCGCATCCGAGTTAGCCTGCGCGTTGAAACCCCTTGCCCTGTATGCCGAAAACTGCGGGATGGCGATTGCCGCCAGGATACCGATAATCGCGATGACGATCATCAGCTCGATTAGGGTAAAACCTTTTTGAT
>JAUXBI010000019.1 GCA_030619435.1 Syntrophaceae bacterium | reverse complement strand
TTTGCTGAAGCCGCTTACGGGTTCAGTATCCCGCTGCATGAAGCCCTCTACGGAATCATCATGATGAGAAGGCAGATGTGGTTATATACGGAATTTCAAGCCCCCTTCCTCAACGCCATGGATCACCATCAGGCGGTTGAAACGATAAACAAGACGATCCGCATATTCGATCATGGCATCTATGCAATCACCAAGAAGTACGAGGAATTAAAGGGGCAGTAGGGGGACTGCTATGCCGGCAGAAATACGCGAAACAATAAGAGAGATAGAGAACGAAGCTGAGAAACTGATAGAAAAGGCCAGGGCAGACACAAAACGTATCATGGAAGATGCCAGTAAAAAAATCGGAGAAATCCTGTCAGCGGAGATAGTTATGGATGAAGTCAGGGGCGAGCATGACAGAATTATCTCCGGGGCTAAAGAAGAGGCAGGAAGAAAGATAGAAGAAGCAAGGAAGGCGTCCAGTCTGATCCGATCAGACTCTTCTGCAAAAATAGACAAATTTTCACAATTGATGGCAGATCATATAAGAGGAATCAAGTGAAATCCGGCGATAAAAACCATGCCGGATTGTTCTGCCGATCATATTTCACGTTTGAGACACTTCTTATCTTGAAAATCCCTTCTTGTAAGTATAATAAAGCGTGAGAAGAAGGACCATTCCCTGTATTTCTTGAAAATATTAAACAGGAGAGAAAACATGACAGAGATTATTGATGTATACGCAAGAGAGATACTTGATTCAAGGGGGAACCCTGCAGTGGAGGCAGAGGTAACTCTCAGCTCGGAAATAGTGGGAAGAGCATCCGTTCCGTCTGGCGCATCAACGGGAGAACACGAGATGCTGGAACTCAGAGACAACGATAAGAAAAGATATCTGGGAAAGGGCGTGGAAAAAGCCGTCGAGAATGTAACTTACAAAATAGGGCCTGAGATAATAGGCATGGACTGCCTCTTTCAGAGAGAGCTCGATCACGCCATGATAGAGCTGGACGGAACAGACGACAGGAGTTCCCTCGGCGCTAACGCTATACTGAGCGTATCGCTCGCCTGTGCCAGGGCGGCCGCGGAGGCAACAGGGCTTCCCCTTTACAGATATATAGGAGGAGTTTCCGCCAAAGACATTCCTATCCCCATGACTAACATCTTGAACGGCGGACAGCACGCTGATAACAACGTGGATATACAGGAATTCATGATTATGCCTGTAGGTGCTCTCGATTTCAGGGAGGGCATCAGGATGTGCAGCGAAGTCTTCCACCATCTCAAGTCTGTTCTGCATGAAGAAGGTTACAGCACGGCAGTGGGAGACGAGGGAGGATTCGCTCCAAACCTGAAATCCAACGAAGAGGCACTTTTGCTTATCATGAAAGCTATTGAGAAAAGTGGGTATTCACCGGGCAGTGATATATTCATCGCCATCGACTCGGCCGCAAATTCATTCTATCTGGACGGGAAATATACGCTTTCCGCGGAGAAAAAACCGGACAAAACATCCGAAGAACTTATCGCTTTCTATAGTGACCTGGTCGAGAGGTACCCGATCATATCTATCGAAGACGGCCTCGCGGAAGATGACTGGGAAGGGTGGAAGATGATGACGGACAAGCTGGGTGCAAAAATCCAGATCGTGGGAGATGACATCTTCGTCACAAACAGGGAAAGACTTGAGAAGGGTATATCCCTCGGCGTGGCCAACTCCATTCTGATCAAACTCAACCAGATAGGCACTCTGACAGAGACCCTGGAAACCATTGAACGGGCAAGGGAAGCGGGATACACCACAATTGTATCCCACAGGTCGGGCGAGACGGAAGATACTTTCATGGCCGATCTCGCAGTCGCAATGAACTGCGGCCAGATCAAGAGCGGCTCCGTTTCCAGAAGTGAACGTCTTGCAAAATACAACCAGCTTATCAGGATAGAGGAAGAACTGGGAGATCAATCGGCATACAGGGTGAAAGGCGCCTTTTACAGTATACGCAAAGGGTAGGAGGGAAGAATCAGGGACATTGAACCCCGGAACTGATACTGCTACATGATAAATTTGAACAATCTGCGTCTGAGGGATTCCAGCGAACCCTTGTTATCCAGGGAAAGAAATTTTGCACCCTTATCGCCTTCGCTTACAGACACCGATATCGCGCCACTGTCCATAAAAAACTTCAGGGCGTTCTTATAATTCGACTGGGAAAGGGCCTCCGCTTTGGAGATTTCCCCCTTTTTATATATCTTTACACCAAGTTTCTGGATCTTCTTTACAAGATCCTTTTCCTGCCTCACCCTGTTTTTCAGATACGAGCACCCCCTGGCCGCGACCCAGTAGGACTCAAGATAATTCTGTATGAACCCCGCAAACCACTGGAGATATGCTCCCCCTTTGCCGGTCACCTCTATGGACATCCCGTCATCCTCATGAACAAGGATTATACCCCTGTCACATGCGTATGACACGACTTTCTTTACCTCTTCGAGATCAACCGCATTATTATCATATATAAATTCATGCTTGAACAGTTCCTTGAAAAAGCTGTAGTCTTCCATAATTTCGGAAAGAAGAATCCTGTTGCCGGCAACGGAAAGTATCGAGATGGATACGAAAGAAAAGGAAACGAAGGAATGGAGTATGCTGTTTTTGTGGTATTCGAGATTCAGTCTCTTGCTCTCATCCACAGAGTATATCGTCTCTTCGAACTCATCTTCCTCGTCCTCCTCTTCAGGTCCCGTCTTCGATATAAAGCCGGACGACTCAAACATCCCCAGGGCACCACTGAGCGCCTTCTCCCTGTTGACAAATGTGGACGAGAATTTCACTCCCCTGTAGACAAGATAATCATAAAATTCACTCAAAATATCCATCAGGTCATCATGCGATATTCCTCTCCGATAGTGGCATAAAAGCCCGGCCGCTACCAGGGCGGAGGGCGACACAACAGACACCTTGTTTATTTCATTAAGAATCTCATACCCCATTCTTCTGTACAGGGCCCGCCTTTCCGACGTAGTCATCTCTTCGATGGGAACCTCGTGCGAAGCGAGATACGATTTCAACAACATCGGCTCTCCGACATTCATGTAAACCCTTCCGTAGCGTTTTCTGAGGACATTTCTGCTCTTTATCAGATCCAGCATCTTTTCCTTTTTCTTACTACCGCCCTCCAGTTCCCACAGATAGGATTTTTCTTCTATAACCCTGTCATACCCTATAAAGATCGGGACTATCGCCAGATCTTCAAAACTTGCTTCCCTGTATGCCTGCATTATCATCGAGAGGAAACCGTATTTCGGCATAACCATCTTGCCGGTACGGCTCCTTCCGCCTTCAATAAAGAATTCTATGGGGTGACCCTCCTCCAGGAGTGTCTTGATGTATTTAGAAAGAACCGCTCCATAAAGAGAGTTACCTCCGATAGTTCTCCTGATGAAGAAGGCTCCAAGATTTCTGAATAAGTGCCCCAAAGGCCAGAAGCTGAGGTTGGCGCCGGCGGCGATAAAAGGGAGTTGTATGTTGTTATAGTAAAAGACATAGTGAATAAGGAGATAGTCTATGTGGCTGCGATGACACGGTACTACAACAAAAGGCATCCTCTTGGAGATATCTCTCATCTTTGAAAGACCATCTTTGTCTATGATCACACCGTCATATATGTTGTTCCACAACCATGTAAGTATCTTATCCATAATACCCACATACGTATCATTATAACCTGCGGCTATCTCAAACAGGTATTTCCTCGCCTTGCTGATGATCGCACTGTAACCTTCTTTCCCAGTCGAAGCCATATTCTCCACAAGTTCTACAAGCCCCGGGTCCCTCAGGGCCATCCCGACAATCTCCTCCTTCGACTTGAGGACAGGCCCCACAATGGATCTCTTTTCCTCATCGATCCTGTCTATGAGCTTCAGTCTCAAAAGATAGCTGATGGTTTCTCTGGACTTTCCTCTGTTGTTCTCCAGAAATTCCGCAAGGTTCACGGGATCTGAAAACACAACAAAGGCTTTTTTGTAATATCTGAAAAAGGTTATGGCTCTCCTCAACATTCCCGGATTTTCAGTCTGCCCGAATAACAAATCCATCAGGCCCTTGTCCTTTTTCTCCCTTCTGCGCCCGTACACAACAAGTTGAGGTACCAGAAAAACCGGAACATTCATATCCCTTTGCGCGTCAATCAGCTGACCGAGAGGGTCTTTCACGCTCATCTCCCCGATGAAATCCGAACCACGAAGGTATACCACAGAACTTTCTTTGTTTTTTGTTGTCCTTTTCAGATACTCATTCTGGAAGGGATTGTGGAAAAACCGCGAAATGATTGTTTTGAAGGCATCCTGGAATGGCTGCCAGAGAATCATGTTAATCCCGTGACAATAAGAGGGCCCTTCAATGTTCCCCCTGCCCAGCATGTTCCGGAGTATCAGACAGTTCAACTGGCTCTTGTTCTTCAGGGCATATACAACAACCCCTTTTCCAGAAAGCTTTTTCAGTCTCTCCAGTTCTTCCTCGTCTGCTTTTGCTTTGGATAGGGCTAAATTGAGCAACCGAAACAGCAGGGATCGCTTCTCCTCATAAAAAAAGCCGCTGTAATATTCGTCTATCCGCCTGCCGAATGATTTCCATTCCGATTTGATTGTCATAATGTCACTTTGGTTCCTTATACACCGATACAGGTTCCTATCTTCAAAGCTCTCAGTATGCCTGCCAGTCAATCGGACAGAATTCCGGAAATCTCTCAGCCATGTAATCCTTTACATGCTCTTTAATCTCACTGCCTGTGGAAAAGGTCATAACTTTCTTCAACAGTTTTTCCGATTCTCTGACCGTTGAATGCCGTATTATATTTTTCACACGGGGTATCGCCAGTGGTGTCATGCTCAGTCCATCCAGTTTGAGACCGAGTAGAATGGGAGTGCACAATGGATCGCCCGCCATTTCGCCACACATGGCAACCTTTATCCCTGCACTATGTCCCGCATTGACAACCTGTTTGATCATCCTCAATATAGCGGGATGAAGCGGATCATACAGGTATGTGACACGTTCATTGACCCTGTCAATCGCAAGCGCGTATTGTATCAAATCATTAGTGCCGATACTGAAAAAATCCACTTTCTCCGCCAGCTGATCCGCTATGATCACCGCGGACGGAACCTCTATCATAATACCTATTTTTATATCTTCATTAATGGGAATCTTGCCGGATATAAGTTCTTCTTTGACCTCATCAATTATCTTTCTGGCATCCACAAGTTCCTTCACCCCGGAAATCATGGGAAGTAAGATGCCCACATTGCCATAGACACTGGCGCGCAATATGGCTCTTAGCTGTACCTTGAAGAGTTCAACCTCCTGGAGACAGAATCTTATTGCTCTCAGCCCCATCACAGGATTCATCTCTTCGGCCAATCCTGCATCAGAAATAAACTTGTCTCCTCCCAGGTCGAATGTCCTGATAGTAGCCCACTTGATTCCCTCACCCTCTATAACCTTCTTATAATTGGAGAGGTGCTCTTCTTCCGAGGGAAGCTGCTCCCGGTTGATATAGATAAACTCTGTCCGGTAAAGACCTATACCATTGGCCCCGTGAAACACCGCCGACGGGATTTCTTCGGCAAACTCTATATTTGCCCCCACACCCACACTATGACCGTCCGCTGTCACGGCAGGAAGATGCGCATCCTTGAGCAGATCTTCTTCCATCACGAGGTAGTGTCTCTTCTTGTCTTCGTATCTCTTTACTACCTCCGGATCGGGGTTTATAATAACAACACCCGCAGTACCGTCAACAATGATCGTATCGCCCGTGCTTATCTCTCCGGTAACTTTTTCGAGTCCGACAACCGCAGGTATCCCTATCGATTTTGCCACAATCGCGGTATGAGAAGTTTTCCCGCCCATATCCGTGGCAAAACCCATAATCTTGCGGGTCGCCATCTGAACAGTATCAGCCGGTGAGAGGTCTCTCGCGACAATGACAACCTCTTCGCTGATATCAGAGATTTTTTCATG
This sequence comes from Syntrophaceae bacterium, assembly GCA_030619435.1. Taxonomy (GTDB): domain Bacteria; phylum Desulfobacterota; class Syntrophia; order Syntrophales; family UBA2210; genus UBA2210. Next base: position 6,240 of record JAUXBI010000019.1, on the reverse strand, counting down.
TATCTTTCCGGACAGATTTCTCTGTATTATCTGCCCCACATACTCTACATCCTTGATACGTTCCCTGAGATAATCATCCTCTATCTTATCGAATATCTCCCTGTGCTTGGAGATCGTCATCTTCAACGCCCATTCCGCATTAACTCGATGATCCCCTATGTTCTTTATGGTATTCTCGATAAAGGTCTTATCGTTGAGTATCATGATATGGACATCAATAAGCAGCGGTCCTATCCCCTCGTGATCTTCAAGGCCTCCCTTTATGTCCAGCAATTCCTGCTCCGATTTTCCAAGAGCTTTTTTGAACCTCTCTATTTCCTTGGAGACAGGCTTGCCATCACTCAACTTGCAGAGCGTTTCTTTGACATCTTGTCGGTTTAAAACATAGGTACTCCCGATCACTATGCCCGGGGACACCCCAATGCCCCTCAGGGCAATCGTCGTCTTCAGCTTATTTTCACTCAATTACTCTTCTCCAAATTTATTGTCTACGAGTTCTACGAGCTCTCTTATAACATCATCCGCATCCGGGCCATCAGCATCAACTGTGATGCAACTTCCCATGGGACACGCAAGGGTCAATATCCCCAGAATACTCCTGCCTTCAACTTTTCTCCCATTTTTCTCAAGAAATATTTTAGATTCATATCTGCTCGATACATTTACTATCTTAGCGGCAGCCCTCGCGTGAAGCCCCAGTTTATTTTTTAGAGTAACCGTTTTTATCTTTTTCATCTTATACTGCCACCTCAAAGGAAAACACCGCGAGAAAAGATTTCATAAAAACCGCTCTCGGCAGAACAGAAAAAAACGCCTTAATCCCCTTCACCCGCCCTGTTTTCCCAGACAAACCTACTGCACCCGGAAAATCAATTCTACCATTCTCGCCCAGATAACTCTCTTTCATTTTATAACATCCTTCCATTCTTCCCAAGGTGGCAAATAACATGTTTAACACATCCGGTCAATTGCCAAGAGCACACGCTCATGGATGGGACGATTTTTTATTGACATGGCATACTTTATCTGTTAGGAAGCGCTCCAGTCTATTCGGAGCATCTGCAACTATCGGAGCATCTGCAACTATCGGGGCACTTGCGGTATGGTGGCCCGATTTTTTTTGTCCGATATATACTTAATCAAGAAAAGGGGGAAGAATACCCATGCTTTGCCAAACCATCAAGGAAAATTCTGAATGTGTCTTCATGACCAGAAAAGGATGCAATTTTAACGGAGGCAGTTGTCATCCGATCATTGACAAGTGTGAAGGATGCAGCAAGTGCGTAGAATATCCTACCGGAAAATACTGCGCTATTTACCCTGATCCTGCGCGGAAATGGGCCATCGGTGGATGTCCATCAGCAACACATATAGAAAAAACGGCTGAAGAAGAGTCCCAGAAAATCAACCCGTTGAAAGCGTCAAAGAGAGGATCGAGGAGATAGCCTCCGCAGAAAGATTTTACGGCAGGCTTTGATTGAAGAGTTTTATTGTAAACAGAAGGCCGGCTAAAGCTAATACCTTTAACCGGCCTTTTTATGCGCACTCTGGATGATCCTCACATTCAACCGACAATCTCTTTTATTTCCTTTAATCTCCTTTTGATGCCAATCAGCCTGCCATTTTCATCAGCAGAATTGTTTTCTCCACGATTTATGTCAGCCAGCCTTTTTCTGGCCCCGGCTATGGTAAACAACTCTTCATACAGCAGATCTCTGATTGTCAGTAACTGCTCCACGTCTTTCCTTCTGTAAAGACGCTGATCCGATCTTGTCCTCGCAGGCCTCACGGACTTGAACTCCGACTCCCAGTACCTGACAACGTAAGGCTCTACGCCCAATATCTCGCTTACCTCACCGATACGGAAATAATTCTTATCAGGAATAACCATAATAGAGAACCCGCAAAATTCAAGACAGGATAACCATTCAGGTCATCATGCGTTTAACGCTTTTTTTAACACCTGACTTGATTTAAAGGTCAGAACTTTCCTGGCCGATATCTCTATTTCTTCGCCGGTCTGGGGATTTCTCCCCCTGCGAGCCTGTTTTTCTCTGATGCTTAATTTGCCAAACCCGGAAATCTTTACATCCTCACCTGCGGCAAGGGTTTCTTTTATGATATCAAAAACCGACTCCACTAAGCGGGCAGAATCGTTCTTAGAGACACCTATTTTCTCATGTACATTCCTTATTATATCAGCTTTTGTCATTTTTCCCTCCCTGGTTATGGTATTTAAACCCCCAAGCCCCTGATCTTTGCACCCGTGTGTTCAACTATCTTTTCCACGAGCCTGTCATGGGCCCTGTCAACCTCGCTGTCCGTCAGGGTTCTCTCGGCTGAACGATACGTAAATCTCACGGCCAGACTTTTCATTCCGTTAGGAATCCCTTTCCCGGTATATACATCAAATATATCTGTACACTCAAGTAATTTTTCCCGACCCTTGAGGACAAGATCCAATATATATTTCCCCTCAACTGTTTCAGCCACCACAAACGCGACATCTCTTGAAACAGACGGAAACTTCGGGATATCTCTGTAGATCAATCCCTCGCGGGATAGGGCTGCAATCGACTGGAGATCAAGCTCGAAGACCACAGCCTTTCCTTTTATATCCATCTTCTCGAGGATATCGGGATGAACATCGCCCAGAAATCCAATTACCTTGCCGTCTGACACAATATAACACGACCTTCCGGGATGGAGAAAGGGCTGATCACAATCGGATTTGAACCGGATATCACGAATTCTCAGGACATCAAACAGATTTTCCACGCATCCCTTAAGATCGTAAAAATCGGAATGCAACCCGTCATCGAAGTGCCACAGCCTGTCATATCTGGAACCGGTGACAAGACCCCCCACTCTTTCATTCTCCATGGGCAGTTCTTCGCCAGTATCCGTAAATACCTTCCCTATTTCGAACATCCTAAGGTCATAATTACCGGCACTGATGTTTTTTCTCATCGTTTCGAGAAGACCGTATACAAGACCGGTTCTCATAACGGACATCTCTTCGCTAAGAGGAGCTTTAAGTTTTATCACCCTGCGCCTCTTATCATCTACGCTCAGACCGAGAATATCCGCCGATGACGGGGTGGTGAAACTGTAATTTATAACCTCTGAATAGCCATACCCGTTGAATATGGTCCTTATTCTGTCTTCAAGTATTCTTTTATCATTCGAAGTTCCTGTTCCGGTTGAAAGTGCCGATAGAGATACAGGGATGCCCTCGTAACCATGGATCCTTGCTATCTCCTCAGTCAGGTCTACCTCTCTTGAGATGTCCACCCGGAAAGTTGGAGGTGTCACAAGGTACCCCCTCTCTCCATTGTCTGTCACTGTCATTTCAAGCTTTTCAAGGATATCCTTCATCTCCCCTGCGCCAATTTGTGTGCCCAGAACCCTGTTCACCCTTTCCGGCCGCAGAGGTATGTTTTTTACCGTTTCTATCTTCCGGGGATATTCATCGATATAACCCCTGCATATGTAACCACCCGACAGGTCGGCTATCAGTTGAGCAGCCCTGTTGAGGGCACGCACAACTCCCTCAGGGTCTATTCCCCTTTCAAAGCGAAAGGCAGCGTCTGTACTCATCCCCATAGACCTCGAGGATTTGCGAATTGAGGAGGGGTTGAAATAGGCGCTCTCAAGAAGAACATCTTTTGTGTCCTCCTCCACCTCGGAATCAAGCCCGCCCATTATGCCGGCAATCGCAATCGGTTTGACGCCGTCACATATCATAAGTGTATTGGCACTAAGTGCCCTTGGCTTCTCATCCAGTGAAATAAACTCCTCACCTTCCGTCGCGCCTCTTACAACAATTCGTCCTTCTTCGAGAGACCTGAAATTAAACGCATGTAGTGGTTGGCCATACTCCATCATGACAAAATTCGTTATATCAACAACATTATTGATCGCTCGCAATCCCACTGCTTCAAGCCTCATGCGCATCCATGCCGGAGAAGGCTTTATTTCAATATCCTTTATAAGCCTGGCGGCATATCTGGGACACAGCTCGGGATCGAGTATATTTACAGAAGTCAGAGCGACTGTACCTCCTCCCTTCTCCTCGAATTCTATATCGGGATATCTGACCTCTCCCCCTGTCATGGCCGCTATTTCTCTCGCTATACCTATCATGCTCAGGCAATCGGAACGATTGGGTGTAATGGATATCTCGAGTGCTACATCCTCCAGGTCAAGGGCTCCAGCCAGATCTTCACCAAATTTGAGATTGCCGGGCAACATCATTATACCTGTTGTGTCTTCGCCTATCCCCAGCTCCTCTTCGGAGCACAGCATCCCCTCGGATATCTCTCCCCTTAATCTGGACCTCTTTATCGTGTATCCCCCCGGTATGGTCGCCCCCACTTTCGCCAGTGGAACGATATCGCCCGCGTTTATGTTTTTTGCGCCACATACCACCGGAAAGACCTGATCACCCGTGGAAACTTCACATAATGAAAGTTTATCAGCATTGGGATGGGGTTTTACTGAAAGTATCTTCGCGACAACCACGCCAGAGAAACCGGGGGTTATCCTGTCTATGGAATCGACCTCCAGGCCGGCCATTGTCAACTTCGCGGCAATCTCCTCCGGAGTTAACTCCACATCAATATAATCCCTTAACCACTTGAGACTGACTAACATATATATTCACCACCACTGATTAGAAAAGTCTAGAATTGTTCCAGGAATTTCCTGTCATTTTCGAAAAACAGACGAATATCCGATATGCCGTATTTAAGCATCGCGATTCTCTCCACACCGAGGCCGAAAGCAAAGCCTGAGATTTTTTCGGTATCATAGTTCACCGTCTTAAAAACCTCGGGATCAACCATTCCGCATCCAAGAATTTCTATCCACCCGCTGTGTCCACACACCCGACAGCCGGCACCTCTACACATCACGCATTGTATGTCAACCTCTGCGCTCGGTTCTGTGAAGGGGAAGAAGCTTGGACGAAACCTTAGCAGGGTGCCACTACCGAACATCTGCCGGAGAAAAAATGTCAGGGTTCCTTTAAGATTCCCGAATGTGATGTTCTCATCAACCAACAATCCCTCAACCTGATGAAACATGGGTGTATGAGAAATATCGGAATCGGGCCGGTATACCTTACCGGGTGAGATAATTCTCACGGGGGGGGATTGTTTTTCCATTGTCCTGATCTGGACAGGAGAAGTATGGGTGCGCAGGGCAACGTTATCGGTTACATAGAATGTGTCATGTATATCCCTAGCGGGGTGATCTCCAGGGATATTGAGAGCCTCGAAATTATAATAAGTCAATTCAACCTCGGGACCCTCCACCACGGAAAATCCCAGGGTTGAAAATATATCGCATATCTCGCGTTCCACCCTTGTCACGGGATGAATCTTCCCACATCTTACACCCCTGCCGGGAAGAGTTACGTCGATCCTATCCTTACTCAGAGAGCTGTGCTTTTCACTGGATGTTATATCTTCCAGGGCTTTCTCTATCTTTTCCAGGAGGGATTTTTTTATGTCGTTGGAAAGCTTACCGAGAACAGGTTTCTCTTCGGGTGTAACATCTTTCAAACCCCGGAGGAGGCTGGTGAGAAGGCCCTTTCTGCCAAGATATCTGGTTTTTATGCTGATAAACTCTTCGCCGGTCTTTGCTGAACGTATCTCATCATCGGCCTTTCTCCGCAGATCTTCGAGGGCTTCCTTCACGTAATTTACTCGCCTTTCGCCATCCCGGCAATCCTTGAAAAGGCTCCGGGATCGTGGACTGCAAGATCCGCAAGTATTTTTCTGTCCAGGTCAATATCCGCGTTCTTCATCCCATTTATAAACCTGCTGTACGAAATACCATTCATGCGGGCAGCGGCATTTATTCTCGCGATCCAAAGTTTTCTGAAATTACGCTTTCTTACCCTGCGATCCCTATAGGAGTATTTCATCGCTCTTTCAACAGCTTCAGTAGCGGTTCGGTACAACCTGCTCCTCGCACCGAAATACCCCTTTGCAAGTTTAAGAACTCCTCTTCTCTTCTTTTTCGCGTGTATACTTCTTTTTACCCTTGGCATATATATCTCCCTGCTTTACGCATAAGGAATCAGTTTTCTGATCCCGTTCATATCGCTTTTATCGAGGAGATCTGATTTCCTCAGATTCCTCTTCCTTTTGGTTGTCTTCTTGGTCAGGATATGGCTGGAATACGCCTTGCTCCTTTTTACCTTTCCCTTCGCGGTCAGACTAAATCTCTTAG
>JAUXBI010000090.1 GCA_030619435.1 Syntrophaceae bacterium | reverse complement strand
TTTTCAACCGCGAATCCCGACGAGTCGGGATAAACCGTGAACGGTTACATTTATTTTTTGATGTTTTCTGACGTTTGTCAGCGATTTCTTCAGGGGTGTTAGTATAATTTTTTGTGTCAGATTACAAGCCTGATTCTCGTAAATCGACTGTCCGTGAGGGGCAGTAATCGGAATATCCCTTGCCTTTTTCCGCAGTTTGACTATAAACTATATAGAATAAATCAATCAAGAAGGATACAGCGGGTAGTTGATGAAGGAAGAAACTTTTATCCATCTGTGTCAGCCGGATTCAGGTAAATCCTGCGGGGCCTGTTGCGGTTTATATAATTATGCTGACAGCACTAAGAAGTCCCTGGTAAAGAGACTGAGAAGCAGGACAAGGATATTCCGTGAGACGGTTAAGGAGCTGGATGACCTGAAGCCCTTTTCGGACAGGATAAGGGGTCTTGAGCCCCGGGAAAAGCTCTATGATGTGATACATTGCTGTGAATACCTGGGATTCCTCGATGATGAGGAAAAGAGGGTGGGCTGTCTTCTCCATCCCCTTCAAAACGACGGGACGGATATGAGAGATGTATCATTCTATGGAAAGGAATTGTGCAATGGGCACTTGTGCCCCAGCTATCACTTCATATCCCGTGAAGAAAAACTTTCCATGATCAGGATTATTGATGACTGGTATCTTTACGGCCTGTGCATCACCGATATAGACCTGGTAAAGGAGTATTTCCGCTTCATAAGCGAAGGCATATACGAGGTTCCGCATCCTGACAGGTTTAAGGGCAGGCTCAAGGATATCGCCCTCGATTTTTTTTCATTGAAAATTTCCTGGCCTTTTCGGTCAACGGACACGAACCGCTTCGGGAAATACTATTTCGATGGTTCACAATATATGATAAGTCACATCGATTATGATGATCTCGGGTGTGAAAGGTCGAAGTTTGACAGGATATTCCTGAGTCTCACCTCAAGATTCAGAACACTGGAAGAACTCAGAAGGGGTGAAGAAATCATCCGGGAAAATATAGAAGAATTTATAGCCTGTTATAAAACGGATGCGGTCTGGCGCGATGCTCTGTAAAAAAGGCGGTCTGTGAAAGAGCTGAAAAAGAAGATTCTATATTCAAAAGAGGTTATCGATCGGCGTGTAAAAGAACTGGCCGACGCTATTTCGCGCGATCTTGAAGGGAAGGAAGTCGTGCTTGTAGGTGTCCTCAAAGGAGCCTTTATTTTTCTGGCGGACCTTGCACGGTACCTGAAGATATCGCATACCGTAGATTTTGTAAGACTGGCAAGTTATGGTTCAGGATCAGTGAGTTCAGGGAACATAACCCTTTCAAAGGATATAGAAACGGATATAGAGGGGAAAGAAGTGGTTATCGTGGAAGATATAATAGATACCGGTATCACGATGGCATTTCTACGGGAGAGACTTGAGAAGAGAAGTCCGGCTTCTATAAGGATATGCGCGTTGATAGACAAGGAATACAGAAGAGAAATCGTCATTCATGTGGACTACGCGGGATTTGCCGTGGACAAGGGATTTGTTGTGGGATACGGGCTTGATTTTGACGAAAAGTTCCGGTGTCTGCCGGACATTTACGTGATTGAGGAGCAGGATTGTGATTATCCAGTGTAAAAAGTGTGGGACAAAATACAGATTTGATAAATCTCAGGTAGATGGCGAGGGGATATGGGTCAGGTGCAGTCACTGCAAGGAGGTTTTCTTCCAGGAAAATCCCCTGGCGGGGAGCGCTTCATTGACAGGTTCGATAAAACCGGATGAAGAGATCCATGAGAAAACGGCCGAAGCGACCACGGAAGAGATAGACAGGATTTTCCTGGAGGGTGAAGGGGAAGATGATGCTCAGAACTTCGGACAGGGAGAAGCTTATGGTGATGCCGATGAGATCATAGACGATGCGGAAGCTTCAGGAGAAACACAAAAGCCCCGGTCACCCGGTAAGAGAATAGCGATTTTTCTTATACTGGTCATCCTGCTATCGGGGGGAATTTATCTGTGGACTTCACCCCGGGCAATAGAGGGGATCCTGAACAGAGTTCTGCCACAGGTGGAGAAGTTCCTCGGGACAGAGGGCAAGGATATGCCGAATGAGTGCCTGTCCGGACTGGGTGTGGATCTGATAAATGTGAAGGAACGATTCGTAAAAAACTGGGTTGCCGGAGACGTTATAGTGGTTGAAGGGTTCGCCGTGAATAATAATAAATGCGTGGTTTCCGATATAAAAGTCAGGGGAAAGATACTGGATTCATCAGGGAATGTTCTTTCCGAAGAGGAATCTAACTGTGGCAATATACTTACGGATGACGAACTGAAAAACCTGACGGAGAAAGAAATCAGGAAAGAGCTCTCCAATCCTTATGGAAGAGATTTTCCCAACGCAGAGATAAAACCGGGAGCAGATATTCCCTTTATGCTGGTGTTTACGATGCATGCCGGGAAGGCGAGTGAATTTCTTGTTGAACTTGCTGGCATAAAGGTTGCTGAGAATAAGTAGTGCCCATCCGGAAATGGATTTTTCAAAAGGATGGACATGGAGGGGATTTACGTGTTGCTAACTCGCAAGGTCAAAATCGTTTTTTCCTTTCCGTTATTGATAACTGCTCAGAAACCGTGAGGCGCCATTTGCTGGAAGGATGGTCCCCGGCCAATTTTTTAAGAGTCGCATAGTTGAGCACAAAAAGGAGGACTAGAATCAAGAAGATACGGATAGGCACACGTGGAAGTGACCTTGCGCTTGTACAGGCGAACTGGGTTTCGGATCGTCTGAAGAATTTGTATACAGACATGTCCTTGGAGGTTGTCCCGATAAGGACGCGCGGAGACAGAATGCAGAATATCGCCCTGGTGGAAATCGGGGGCAAGGGGATCTTTGTAAAGGAAATAGAAGAGGCCCTGCTGCGGGGAGATATAGACATCGCGGTTCACAGCATGAAGGATGTTCCGGTGGATCTTCCGGATGGTCTGGTGATAGGGGCTATCCCGGAGAGGGAAGATCCGAGAGATGTGCTGATTTCCAGGGAAGGCACGAAGATGGAGGGGCTTTCCAAAGGGGCAAGACTGGGCACAGGCTCTCTGCGAAGAGGGATGCAGATCAAGAGCCTGATGCCGGATATAGAGATTGTTCCTGTGCGCGGCAACATAGACACGAGAATAAAAAAGATTGTAACGGAAAATCTGGATGGAATAATTATAGCGGCGGCCGGGATGAAGAGAATGGGACGCGGTAGAGAGATTTCGCAGTATATACCGATTGAAGTTATGATGCCATCGGTAGGGCAGGGTGTTCTGGGTATAGAACTGAGAGAAGATGACGAGAAGGCCGGAAAGCTCATCTCTCCCCTCAATCACCCCGATACCGTGGTGGAAATCTCCGCCGAGCGCGCGTTTCTCAGACGTCTGGGAGGAGGGTGTCAGGTGCCGATAGCGGGCATCGCCAGGAAGCATGGAGACGACCTGGTCATCAAGGGCCTCGTGGGGAGTATTGATGGAAAAGTCATGATTATGGACGAGGTCAGGGGGAACAGTGGTGACTGGGAGGATATGGGGAACACCCTGGCGGAGAATATACTGTCCAGAGGCGGGCGGGCTGTTCTGGATGAGATATATGAGTAGTGTGTGCCCTCACGCAACTCGGAAATGAGCGAAGAGACTGATATGAAAAAACCCGGAAAGGTATATATCATAGGTGCGGGTCCCGGTGATCCGGACCTTATAACGGTTAAGGGGGTGGAGTGCCTGCGCAGGGCGGATGTGGTGGTGCATGATTATCTCGTGGGAAGAGAAATACTGCGACACGCCGGAACAAACGCGCGGCTTATCTACGTTGGAAAGATAGGGGGGCATCACAATATATCCCAGGAAAATCTGAACCGGATACTTGTGGAAGAGGCATTGAAGGGTAACACAGTGGCCAGACTCAAGGGGGGAGATCCATTCATATTCGGGAGGGGCGGTGAAGAGGCCGAATTTCTTCAGAAGGCGGGAGTGCCCTTTGAGGTGGTTCCTGGCGTGACATCGGCGATATCCGTCCCTGCCTATGCCGGAATACCCCTCACGCACAGGGAATTTACCTCTACGCTTGCCTTTGTAACCGGGCATGAAGATCCTGATAAAGCTGAAAGCCGCATTGACTGGAAAAAGATATCCACCATCGAAACCATTGTATTTCTTATGGGTGTAAGGAATCTCTCCAGAATTGCCTCCAATCTCATGGAAAATGGCAGGAGTCCGGACACCCCTGTGGCGCTGATCAGGTGGGGGACAACCCCGGACCAGGAGACGCTGACGGGGAAGCTCGGGGGTATAGCTGCCCTGGCGAAGGAGAGAGAATTTTCGCCTCCCGCTGTGTTTGTTGTGGGCGATGTGGTTGGTTTGAGAGAGAGTCTTGGCTGGTTTGAAAAGAAGCCACTGTTCGGCAAGGGTATTGTTATTACGAGACCGGAGGGACAGTCGAAAGAGTTCGCGGCGCTTTTACGTGATGAAGGGGCAAGGGTCATCGCCTTTCCTACGATCAGTATTGTGCCGCCGGAGGATTATGGCGATCTGGATCGGGTCATAGAGAATATTGAAAAATATCACTGGATTATATTTACCAGCGCGAATGGCGTGCGATTCTTTTTTGAACGTTTCTGTAAACTGAGAAATGACATAAGGGATCTCAAGGGGATAAAAATCTGTACCATAGGTCCGGCCACACGGGACCGCGTTGAAGAATATAATATCCGCGTGGACATGGTTCCCGAAGAGCACATCTCCGATGGAGTTGTGGCCGCGTTCAGGGGCATGGATGTTGCGGGCAAAAACTTTCTTTTGCCAAGGGCCGAGATCGCCGGAGACATTATTCCCGACGGACTCTCGGAACTGGGCGCGAATGTGGATGTGGCAACCGCCTACAGGACGGTAAACTCCAATGAGGATGGGGAGACCATTAAAGAATTGATGGATAGTGGAAAGATCGACGTGATTACCTTTACAAGTCCATCCACAGTGACTAATTTCATGGATATTATCGGGAATGAAACAACCATTCCGAATCACATAAAGATTGCTTGCATAGGCCCGGTAACGGAAAATGCGTGCAGAAGAGCCGGTCTCGGAATCGATATTATGCAGGGGCCTTATTCGATTCCCGGTCTGGTAAAAGCAATAAAGACGGCTTTGTAAAAAGTCCAACTTCTGCGTTCCGCGGCATCCTTCGTCACTGCGGCGTACCGTATAGTACGCCTCATTCCTTATGATTTGCGCGCCTTGACCTTGGAGCTTTTTACTTTGCCGTCAATTTGACTTTTTACGGGTGCATCAATAAAAACTGGAGTGTGTCAATGATAGGAATTTCAAAACTATACTGTGGAGGGGTTGAACCTTCCGATGTACTTCGTTATGGAGCGGAATCGGGAAAGCTTCCCTCGCATCTTCTCCAGTTTTCCAGTGATAAGCGTCCGGTTGTGGTCTGGAACGTCACCAGAAGGTGCAACCTTAAATGTGTTCACTGCTATTCAAGTTCTCAGAACATAAAATACAGTGGTGAGCTGACTACAGAGGAGGGAAAGGATCTGATATCCGATCTTGCCTCTTTCGGATGTCCTGTGATTCTTTTCTCCGGTGGAGAGCCACTGACGAGGGAAGACCTGCCGGGACTTGTACAGTTTGCCGTGGACAATGGGATACGGGCGGTTATTTCAACAAACGGTACTCTCATCACAAAGGAAAAGGCTGCGATATTCGCCGGCATCGGCCTTTCATATATGGGTGTAAGTCTGGATGGGATAGGAGAGATTCATGACAGATTCAGGGGCGTAAAAGGGGCCTTTGACGCCGCTGTCCGGGGAATCAGGAACTGTCAGGACGCGGGCATAAAGGTAGGTGCCCGCTTTACGATAACCGGGGAGAACAGCTCCGAGATCCCGGCCATATTTGATTTTATTGAGGAGAATAATATTCCGAGGGCGTGCTTCTATCATCTGGTCTATTCGGGACGTGGCTCCACGCTGGCCGACAATGACCTGTCGCACGCTCAGACAAGAGAGGTTGTGGATCTGATCATGGACAGGACGCGTGATCTCTTCGACAGGGGCATGCCAAAAGAGATACTTACAGTAGATAACCATGCCGACGGGCCATATATTTATCTGCGTCTGCTCAGGGAGGACCCGGAAAGGGCTGCCGACGTTCTGAAACTCCTCAAGATGAATGAGGGGAACAATTCCGGACGGGGGATAGGTTGCGTGAGCTGGGATGGCGAGGTATACGCGGATCAGTTCTGGAGGGAGATCTCTTTTGGAAATGTAAGGGAGCGCCATTTCAGCGATATATGGCTGGATACCTCCAACGAACTGATGGCGAAATTGAAGGATAAGAAATCTTACGTAACGGGGCGATGCTCGGACTGTCGCTGGCTCGACGTGTGCGGGGGTAATTTTCGCGCGAGGGCCGAGACGGTGACGGGTGATATATGGGGACCCGATCCGGCCTGTTACCTTACAGATGAAGAAATAAAAGGTGATATATGAATTTTCCTGATTACCGTCCGAGAAGACTGAGGAAAAACGAGAATTTCCGAAGGATGATCCGGGAGACCGGATTGACGGTTGATGATCTTGTCTGTCCCCTGTTTGTGACTCACGGCAGGGGAGTGAAAAATCCTATTTCTTCCATGCCGGGAAATTTTCAGATGTCGATTGATAATCTTGTGGAGGAAGTGAAAAAAATAAAAGGCATGGGCATACCCGCGATCATGCTTTTCGGCATACCCGAGGCAAAGGATGAAGAAGGTTCCGGCGCCTGGGCCGAGGATGGGATTATTCAGCAGGCGGTAAGAAAGATCAAGGATGAAGTAGCGGATATCCTGGTCATTACGGATGTGTGCCTGTGCGAATACACGAGCCATGGCCACTGCGGAATACTCGATGGCAGTGAAGTGGATAATGACGCCACACTGGAGCTGTTAGCGCGAACGGCGCTGTCACACGCACCCGCGGGGGCCGACATGGTTGCGCCGTCGGCCATGATGGATGGACAGGTTTGTGCGATCCGGACAATGCTTGACGATGAGGGCTATGAGGATGTACCCATTATGGCATATTCGGCCAAGTACGCGTCATGCTTTTACG
>JAUXBI010000200.1 GCA_030619435.1 Syntrophaceae bacterium | reverse complement strand
ATCTGTATCAAATGAATATAACGGGAAAGCTCTTTAGCGTATTCATCAATATCAACAAGGATTGCCTTATACCGGCCCTGAAAAAGTCGAAGATCCGCCTCTGGAGGGCATGCCCGCCTCTGGAGGGATGACCTGATCGTTGACGCTTGACGTTGAAGTAAGTTGTATAAGCGCGGTTTATATGCTGCATGATTTGCGAAAGATTCCCTGACGGTAAAATGCTCCAGGATAGCCTATTCTCAATGGTCTCGCCACGACCTGACCCCTATGTTCTCCCTTCACAAAATGTCCCGGCATCTCCCGCAATCATTGCGGGCCTTGCATTTCCTTTGCTCAATTTATGATTTTTTCAATCGCCTTGACGATTCTGCCCGCGGTTTTCCCGTCCCACAGGTGTGGCGCCCTGCCCTTCTTGCCATTGCCTTTGAGGATCTCGCCAACTTCGTATTTTATCTCATCAATCGTTATCAACTTGTTTGAGCCCTCCCATATGGTAATGGGACGTTCCGTATTTTCTCGAACCGTAAGACAGGGAATCCCCAGAACAGTTGTCTCTTCCTGAATCCCTCCTGAATCAGTCATAACAAACTTCGAGGAATCCACCAGCTTTATGAACTCCAGATACCCCACAGGATTTGCCAGCAATAAATCCGGGGCATCGTCAACCTCTTTCATTAAACCATACTTCTCGATATTGCTGTAAGTTCTTGGATGTACAGGGAATATTACCGGTATCTCGCGTGAAACCCCGCTCAAAATATGGATCAGTCTTTCCAGATCACTCCGTTTATCAACATTCGACGGACGATGGAAGGTCGCCACTCCAAACCCACCGGGACGATATACCTCAGAAAAATCGACAGCCCGCCCGGCGGCGCCCAAGCCCTCAAGCCGCACGTCAACATCCTCCAGACCGCCACGAAACCGGAGCAGCGTGTCAATCATAAGATTCCCGACCAGAAAAATCCTCTCTGCAGGCTTGCCCTCGCGGATCAGATTCTCACTCGCGTCCCTGCTGGTTGTGAAAAAATAATCACAAACCGCATCCGTGACAACGCGGTTTATCTCCTCCGGCATCGATCTATCATTGCTCCGGAGTCCCGCCTCATAATGCGCCGTCTCAATATCAAGTTTTGAAGCCACCAGCGTGCATGCCGCCGTACTGTTCACATCCCCGACCACCATCACCATGTCCGGCTTCATATCAAGGCACACCCCTTCAAATCGCTCCATGATACGGGCGGTCTGCACTGCATGCGAAGCGGAACCAACATCCAGGTTGACATCCGGCTCCGGTATGTCAAGCTCTCTGAAAAAAAGCTCCGACATCTTTTCGTCATAATGCTGGCCCGTATGGACAAGAACAGCGTCAATCGCGGGGTGAGCCTCAAACGCGCGCATCAATGGCGCAATCTTCATAAAATTGGGCCTTGCCCCCGCAACAAGAATCAGCCTGTATCTCTTCTTCAATTTCTACTCCTTAATAGCATTTTATACAGGGGGACCAGCCCTTTCGATTTCATGCACTATTTTCTGAAATCGGCTCTCCCACGAGTTACTCCTTGCATAAGAAACAAGTTCCCCCTTTTCCTTTATCTCCAGAGATCTCTCAATACATTCACAAAATGTCCCGGCATCTCTCGCAATCATTGCGGGGCTTTGCATTTCTCTGATCTCTTTCCAATCCGTGCAAACGACCGGCAGACCCGCGGCCATATACTCATAAAGCTTTATCGGATTAACCGATTTCACAAGTTTGTTTATCTTAAACGGTATAATACCCACATCCGCATACGTCAGATATGCCGGCAGTTCCTCATATTTCTTCGACCTCAGCATATGGATGTTTTCAACAGACGCCATCTTTGATATATCCACAACCGCCGGACCGATAATAACGAAACTTGCATCCCTGAATTTTTTCGCGCATTGAATAAGAAGTTCCTGATCGAACCATGTCGCAATAACGCCGGTATAAAGGATCCTTGGCGAGGGGATGTCTTTATACTCTTCCGGTTCCGGAAAGTTGCCAACAAAATGATCAGGATTAACCCCATTAGGAAGATACAGCACCTTGCAACCCAGATTCATATTTCCATTGTATAATCCCTTTGCCGTTGTAATAACAAGATCAGCAGATTTTATGGCATCCTGATATCTTTTTACGATAAATGATGAGTTTCCTTTAAATCCGCTCAGATCATCGTTAATCCTGAATACTAGAGCCTTGTGTTTGACCATGGAAGGCAATTCAACAAAATGTGGATTCTCGATCCAGATAAGATCAGGGTGCAAAAATCCATGTTTCTTGATCACCTTGCTCAGCCTCGGCAGTGTGAATTTGAGGGTATTCCTGACAATAAAATCTGATGACCAGAAAGGAAGTATCGGAAGAACGGTGAAATAGGAATAGGAAAAAATATTATTCTCCCACTCACCGCCCCTGGCCCAGAGTCGAATCTTTTCTTTTGAATAAACCCTGTCCTCTTTTCTTATGAAATGGAGAGGAGAAAGCTGGGATGAGAGGAAAAAGACGTCCCATCCATTCCTTGCGAAAAGCTCTGCATAGTGGTGGATGCCTGTCCTGGTAGGTGATTTAAAAGTCGGAGAACCGGCCATTATTATTTTCTTATTCGTCATAATATATCGGAGGCATGCATGACATCGTGGTCTTGATTACGCGAAGCCTGAGCAACATCCAATCGCAACATTTGATCCGGTAGAGATTCAGGGGTTCGGGCATAGGCTGCTCTAACCTCTGTGTGATCAAGAGATGCCCTGGCATAAATCAAGGCTGCCTGAATATCTCCCTTCTTCAATTCCGGATAACCGGCAAGTAAAGTGTACCAAGATTCATCTTCAGCTATCTGGTCCAGAATAACAAAGATGGGAATCCGCGTTCCTTTTATTATAAGCCTTCCATTACAAACTCTTGGATTAAGCTCAATTCGATCCATTGGAATCTTAAGAATCCCCCCTGAGAAACTTTTCTTATTGCGCTGGACATATTCCATCCGTGTCAATTTCAGATTTCATCCCTCTCAGTCCCTGTCATTTTCTATCCTCTAATCGCCGACTCCCATTCTTCGCCCTCTGTCTTTTATCTGTCAGAAATGAAGATTTGTACCTTATGCTAACTATATATGCTACATGCAAATTTTTTCCAAAGGATTATTTTTGCTTCTTGACAAAAGTGCGGCTCATATGTGTTACTGTGCACTACGAATGCGCTATCTTTGTCTCACGCAGGAAGGATTTCTTATCAAAAATGCGCTTTTTCTACCTTGACATACTGCGAATAATTTCAATCATTGCTGTAATATGCATCCACGTTTCAGCGAGCTTAGTCGCAAAGACTTCTACCCCCCCCTTCGACTGGATTGTTGGGAATCTTTTTGACTCATTTGCGAGATGGGCGGTGCCTGTTTTTGTAATGGTCAGCAGTGCACTCCTCATTGGCAATAAGGAAATGCCGATTGTGGAGTTTTACAGGAAACGACTTGCAAAAATTCTATTGCCACTTTTGTCTTGGTCAGTTCTTTATTATTTTTATAGACACTTTTTTTTTCAAAGATCCTGCGTCCTTTACGGATTT
>JAUXBI010000154.1 GCA_030619435.1 Syntrophaceae bacterium | reverse complement strand
GCTCTTGACCTGACGTAGGTCAGGGCAGCCTGAGCGGATTCCTGCATAACATCTCCCAATTTTCCCGTTAGAGTAAGTTTACCTGTTCCCGGCATAATGGAAGATTCTATAGTCAACAGCTCGCCGCCGACTTCCGTCCACGCAAGGCCAACTGTCAATCCCACTCTATCCATACCTTCAATCTCTCCGAATTTGAATTTCGGTATACCAAGATATTTTCCTACGGACTTTGAAACCACCTTTATCTTTTTCTTTCTTCCATCCGTGACTATCTTTCTGGCCACTTTTCTGCAGATGGATGCTATCTCCCGTTCAAGATTTCTCACCCCGGCTTCCCGTGTATGTTCTCTTATAATGGTCAACAACGCCCCATCTGAGAAGATGATATCTTTTTCGGTCAAACCATTGGCTTCCAGTTCCTTCGCTACAAGATATTTTCTGGCGATATTCAGTTTTTCGGGTTCGGTATATCCCGCGATACGTATCACTTCTGTACGATCCTGAAGGGCGGCGGGTATCGTCTGGAGAACGTTGGCCGTCGTTATAAACATGATATCGGACAGGTCATAATCAACTTCGAGATAATTATCATTAAAGGCTACGTTCTGCTCCGGGTCGAGAACTTCAAGAAGCGCTGACGCAGGGTCTCCCCTGAAATCGGAACTCAGTTTATCAATTTCATCCAGACAGAACACAGGGTTACTCGAACCCGCCTTCTTCAGCAACTGGATAATCTTCCCCGGCATGGCCCCTATGTATGTCTTTCTGTGACCCCTTATCTCGGCTTCATCCCTTAAACCACCAAGGGACAACCTGATAAATTCCCTGTTCGTGGCCCTGGCAATCGATTTCGCTACGGAGGTTTTCCCCACACCGGGAGGACCGACAAAACAGAGTATGGACCCCTTTTTCTTCTTGGACAGGATCTGAACCGCGAGATATTCAAGTATTCGTTCTTTCACCATTTTGAGTCCATAATGGTCTTCTTCCAGAATCATCTCAGATTCCTTCAGATCCTTTTTGTCTTCCGTTTTTTCATACCAGGGCAACGCTAATACCCAGTCTACATAGTTTCTGGCCACCGTTGCCTCGGCGGACATAGGGGCCATCATCTTCAGTTTTTTTATTTCCTGTTTAACCTTCTGATAAGCCTCTTCAGTAAGTTTCTTTTCCCCCAGTTTCTTTTCCAGCTCTTTCATCTCGGTCTTGAAACTGTCATCTTCACCCATTTCTTTCTGAATCGCCCTCATCTGCTCATTCAGATAGTAATCCTTCTGGGTCTTCTCCATCTGGGTCTTCACGCGTTTTCTTATGCGTCTTTCAACTTCCAGTATCTCTATCTCCGCCATCAGTAGAGCATATATCTTTTCAAGCCTTCCAACAACATCTGTGGTTTCCAGCACCTTCTGTCTCTCATCCAGTTTTACGTGCAGATGTGCCGCAATTGTATCGGCAAGCTTCGCAGGATCATCCGAGGATGACATGGAGCCTACCAATTCAGGTGGAACTCTTCTGCTTAGCTTTGCGTATTTTTCAAACGTCTCCGCGATATTTCTTATAAGCGCCTCCAGTTTCGTATCCGATTCAGGAGGATATTCTTCACGGAGTTCCTCAACATCCACCAGAAAGAATTCTTCATTTGGCAGATAATTTTTTATGACCCCTCTTTCCACTCCCTCAACCAGCGCTTTTACCGTCCCATCCGGGAGCCTCAACAGCTGTATGATATTCCCTATGGTTCCCACGGCATATATGTCATCTTCTCCCGGCTCATCAATTTCGGCACCCTTTTGAGCCGCCAGAAATATCTCCTTTTTATGCCGCATGGCAGATTCCAGGGCGTTAATTGATTGCTCCCTGCCAACAAAAAGGGGCGCTATCATATGGGGAAATACGACCACATCCCTCAATGGAAGCAACGGGATTGTAAACCTGTTTTTTTCTGTCTCTTCTTTGCTTTTATTAAGATCAAACATATATCTTTGTCATCCTGTTTTTTTCTGTTCGTTATCTTCCACCGTTTCGGAAACCGTTTCAAAAACCAGAATTGGTTTCTCTCCGCTGAGCACTACATCCTCACTTATAAGGCATTCCTTGATATCGTTTCGCGACGGAATATCATACATGATATCCAGCATAACGTCTTCCATAACAGCTTGAAGCCCTCTTGCGCCGGCCTTTCTGTCCGCAGACAGCTTGGCTATGGCCTTCAGGGCACCATCCGTTAAGGTAAGCTTTACATTTTCCATCTCAAACATCTTTTTATACTGCTTCACCATGGAGTTTTTCGGTTCCACAAGTATCCTCACAAGGTCTTTGTCAACAAGATCATGAAGGGCGCCAATCACGGGAAGCCTCCCTACAAACTCCGGTATCAAACCATACTTCAGAAGATCTTCCGGCTGCACCTTCGACAGGGTTTCACCTATGTTCTTTTTCTTCCTGCTCTTGATATCAGCCCCGAATCCCATGGAGTTTACGTTCAGCCTTTTTTCAATAATATCTTCCAACCCATTGAATGCTCCACCGCATATGAACAGGATGTTGGTTGTATCTACCTGAATAAATTCCTGTTGCGGGTGCTTTCTCCCCCCCTTGGGAGGCACATTCGCCATGGTTCCCTCTATTATTTTCAGAAGGGCCTGCTGGACACCCTCGCCGGATACATCCCTGGTAATGGAAGGATTACCCGATTTCTTTGATATCTTGTCAATCTCATCTATATACACTATCCCCTTCGATGCCCTGCGCGCGTCATAATCCGCGTTCTGGAGGAGACTCAATATAATATTCTCCACGTCCTCCCCAACATATCCCGCCTCGGTCAGCGTGGTGGCATCGGCAATGGCGAAGGGCACATCCAACATCCTTGCCAATGTTCTTGCCAGGAGAGTTTTCCCCGAGCCAGTGGGGCCGATCAGGAGAATATTGCTCTTCTGGAGTTCAATATCATTAAGCTCAACATCCGAAAACAACCTTTTGTAATGATTGTAAACAGCAACGGAAAGAATTTTCTTTGTCCTTTCCTGTCCCACAACATACTGATCTAAGAACTTTTTAATCTCTTTAGGTTGGGGAGTATCTTCTCTGATACTTTCTGCGCCCTGGGTGCCGTCTTCTTCAACAATATTCCTGCAGAGCTCTATGCATTCGTCACATATATAAGCACTGGGACCGGCAACCAGTTTCTTCACTTCGTCCTGCGTCTTTCCGCAAAAGGAACAGAAGAGCAACTCTTTCACACCATCATTATGCTTTTTTGCCATGGTAAGCCCCTCCCTGTTTACTATCAGAAGTCCTCTTTAAGATAACTTCGTCAATTATACCATATTCTCTGGCCTGACTGCTCGTCATATAATAATCCCTGTCTGTGTCCTGCTCAACCTTTTCAACAGGCTGGCCGGTGTGCTCCGCCAATATGTTGTTCAGGTCTTGCTTCAGTCTCAATATCTCCCTTGCCTGAATGCCGATATCGGTCGCCTGTCCCTGAGAACCGCCAAGAGGCTGATGTATAAGTATCCTCGAATTGGGCAGGGCGTACCTTTTCCCCTTCTCGCCGGCCGCAAGAAGAAGTGCACCCATACTTGCCGCCTGCCCCATGCATACAGTACTGACGGAAGGTTTTATGTAGCGCATCGTATCGTATATGGCAAGACCGGCGCTTACTATACCGCCCGGTGTATTCAGATAAAGGAATATCTCCCTGTCAGGATCTTCCGATTCCAGATACAGCATCTGGGCTATGACAAGGTTCGAAACATCATCATCAATAGCCGATCCAAGGAATATAATCCTGTCCTTCAAGAGCCTGGAATATATATCGAAAGCCCTTTCCCCCCGGCCGTCCTGTTCAATTACCATAGGAATGAGAGTCATTATTTTTCTCCTTTTCCTTTTTCCTTTTTACTGTTCTTTTTAACAAGGGTTATCTTGGCCCTTTCTTCAACAAAATCCGCGGCCTTCTGTTCAAGCAATTCGTTCTTAAGGCGATCTTCTGCTTTATTAGCCTCATAGGCCCTCTTTACAGACTCGTAATCCTGTGCGTACCTTAGAGCAAGAGCATTCAGCTTGTTTTCAATATCTTCTTCGGTTACTTCGATCGATTCTTTCTCAGCAATTTCATGTAATATAAAGGATGCCTTAACAGTCCTGGTCGCCTGGTCATTGAACCCGTCACGCAGGTTGTAGCTTAATTCAGAGGCTTGCTCGTCCGGCATACCGTTCTGCACCATCTGCTGGCGGGCATTCAGCATCATGGTATAAGCCTGATCTTCCACCCATGAGGGAGGCACCTCGAATTCATTGTTTTCCAACAGCTTATCAATCATGGCGTTCCGAAGTTCTGCCTTGATCTTCGCTTCTCCCTCTTCTTCAAGCGACTTTTTTAAAGTCGGAGGCCAAGCGGTCTTAGGAAGACAAAGTTGGTC
>JAUXBI010000214.1 GCA_030619435.1 Syntrophaceae bacterium | reverse complement strand
TCAGATCAAACCCCCTGAATATGTCTTCTTGGGAGAAACTGCGGCTGAATGCTTCTTGTGATCCAAAACTGTCGTATTGCTTACGCTTTTCAGGGTCACCAAGGACAGCGTATGCCTCGCTTATCCTTTTGAAATTTTCCTCGGCCCCTTTATTGCCTGGATTTTTGTCGGGGTGATATTTGAGCGCAAGTTTCCTGTATGCTTTTTTTATAGCATCGCTGGATGCATTTTTATTTATTCCAAGTGCTTCGTAATAATCTTCTGCCATAACGTTCCTAATCTATTAACCATGCATTATTTGTCAAGATTTTCTTTTCTGTCATACCACCAGTAATCATTCCAGCTTACCGGGTCGTAATATCTTACACTCTCCCCTACTTTCACAAGAGGAGCGTAATCCATTTCATTGCCTTCATGAATAAGCCTGTCCGCCGTCATGATTATACCCATAAAGAAACCGTGTTTTCTTATCACCTGCCGGCTGTATGAAGCACAGGTGGGATACATGGGACATCTGTCTCCGTCCACCCTTGATATATATTCCGAAAAGAAGTTAAGTCCCCCCATAACTACTCGGGATGACAGCGAAATTTCTTTTTGATAAACATCAGAACCTGCTGTGGAGTGTGAAGGTGTTATCGATACCGGCTGGTTATCGAACTCCCACGGGGTGAAGGAATCGCCGGCACCCAATCCAATGGATGCTCCCGGAGCGATCCATACAAGGATAATAATGATATTAAATATACATTTTAACATGTTACAATCAGAAGTTCATGCTTAACATAAGATAATTGCATGCATTGTCGCTGTCATGGAGATATGAAAGATTGACCCTGTCTCTGAGTCCCTGCAAAAAGTCTTTTTTGGTTCTTTTGTTGAATTTGTGGGCGCTACTGACAGCGCTGTATATATTACCGCTGTACCATCCCAGCTCGAAAAAGGTGACAATACCACCGGTGACATACTTTTCATCGTCGAACAGTTCCACGGCGCTCCAGATAAACACGCCGTTCAGGAGGAACGCGACTAGGGCATCCCTTCGTCTCTGAGTATACAGATGGCCGGCACCGGGTATAATAGCAGCCAATGTTCCGGCTACAGCGGGGGATTTATGGGGAATATTGCCGATATTTTCAAGGCCTGCCGAGAAAACGCCTGCGGAGTCGTACAGCCTGCTTTCCCTGGGGACCCGCGAAAACAGCTCCCCTGCCCTCTCCCAACGTTCCATATCCACAAGAACAAGGGCGCTCTGGTAGATCGCTCTTGCTTTATACTCACCAGTTTTGGTTTCCATGATATGCCCGAAAGTGACAAGCGCTTCATCGTGCAGTGAGAGGTTCTTCTCGCCCATACCTTTGAGATAAAGTGCCTCTCCGGCCATTCGGCTCTCAGGGAAATTAGCGAGAAACATGTCAAAGGCCTCTATCGCGCTCTGCCACTTTTTTGCCCTGAAATAGCTGACGCCTGTTTTAAAATATGCCTTATCACACAACGTTACTGCATCCGGACAGAGAAATATCAGTCGCTTATATTCACCTATGGCCCTGTAGAAATCGAATTGTTCAAAAAGGCTCTCCGCAAATTCGAACTGCTTTTCACAATCACACAGAGAATCTCCCCTGGCATGGCAGGGAAACATCACAATGAACGCCAGAAAGAAAAGGAAGAGCCCGGTGGCAATCTTTCGCATTTTTCCCTATACTCCCCTTCCCAATCTGAAGGCATTCATATTCCCCTCTAGTATCTTCGGAGGAAAGTGCTCTTTTAGAACATCTTCCCATAGGTCGGCTTCTATATCCATATAGGAAGACAATACTCCCAGAATAACGGTGTTGGCCATCCTTTTGTCTCCCGACCGGAGGGCCATAGCGGTTGCATCCACAACCTTTACATCTTTAAAGTGTTTCTTTATGAAATCTATGGCATCATCGGGATATGTTGCTTCTCCGAGATTTACCGATGGAGGATATATCTCTTCATTGTTTATGATTACCTTCCCGTCTGGTTTCAGGTATTCAAGATACCTCAGGGTCTCCAGTTTCTCAAAAGAAACCAGGATACTGACGTCTCCCCTCCCGGCAAGAGGAGAATAAACCTTACGGCCGAATCTTACGTGACTGCTTACACACCCTCCCCTCTGCGCCATTCCATGTACTTCGCTCTTCTTTACGTCAAAACCCGCACTAATCATGACAGCGGAAAGTATGTCACTCGCCATTATTGTTCCCTGCCCGCCAACGCCCACCAGCAATACGCTCCTCACAGATTCATTCATCTTCCACGACCTCCTCTATGGCTCCCGCACTGCACAACTGCTGACACAGGGTGCACCCATTACAGATAGAAGAATCTATAACAGCGATTCCTTCCTGTTTCTTTGTTTTCTTCTCTATTTTCATATCCAGATCTTCAAACCTTTTCCATGATATCGGAGGACATCCCAGTCCGAGACACGCTTTACAGCCGGTACACTTGTCAGGATCGATCCTGAAAGGTGTCCTGCCGGGTAGTTTTTGTTTTACGGCAAGCAGAGCGCAGGGCGCCCTTGATATAATAAGGGAAGGACCTTCCGTTGACAGTTCCTCTTTTATTACTCTTCTCGTGTTCTTCATATCAAAGGGATCAACCACTCTTACGTTACCTATGCCAAGCGCCTCTGCGAGTTTGACAAAATCGAGAGCCCTGGTCTCCTTGCCATGGAGGGTAAAGCCGGTTGCGGGATGTTCCTGCATCCCGGTCATGGCGGTTGTCCTGTTGTCGCATATGATAATAACCGAATTGCTCCTGTTATAGGCCATGTTCAATAGAGGTGTGATGCCGGAGTGGATAAAGGTGGAATCACCAATTACTCCCACCACCTTTTCCTTTCCCTCAATAACCTTGTCCATCCCATGAGCCATTCCCACGCTGGCTCCCATACAGATTGTAGAGTGCATACCCTCAAGAGGTTTCATAAAGGCGAGGGTATAACACCCTATATCGCCGGTCACAAATACCTTGAACTTTCCCAGGACGTAGAACAATCCCCTGTGCGGGCAGCCCGGGCAGAGATTCGGAGGTCTCGGCGGAAGAGAAAGATCCGGCAGGCTCACTACTGCCGCTTCATTACCTGTAATAGCTGTTTCCACTATAGCGGGATCAAATTCGCCTGTATAAGTCGGATCTAGCCATGTCGTTCTGTGAGCCAAGGAGTT
>JAUXBI010000106.1 GCA_030619435.1 Syntrophaceae bacterium | reverse complement strand
TTTACACTCTACGGAAAGCTTTGCGGATGCGCGAAAGAACTTCTTTCAGAGCTTCTGCCTCTGATAAAGAACGGTACGGCTCCACGCATTGCTCAGGACTTGAGTTCAGGAAATTATTATGGCGGCAGACGGCCGAAAGATGGAAAAATAGACTGGGATTGGCCTGTCCTGAAGATATACAATCTCATAAGGGCCGTGACCGATCCCTATCCGGGGGCTTTTACGCTCCTTCCCGACGGGGAAAAACTGTTAATCTGGTGGGGGAAACCTGAACAGCGGGACAACTCAGATTCGGCAAAAGGCACCGTAGATGCAGAAGGGGAGAACATCTACATCAGGAGTTCGGACGGCTGGTTGGAACTGATAGATATTGAGATTGCGAACAACAGGTTAAAAGGACAAAGAATTTTTGACTATTTTAAGAGAAAGAAGGGTATGATTCTGAAATGAAAGTTTTAATATTTGGTGTAAATGGTTTTATCGGGCATCACCTTACAAACAGGATTCTTAATACAACCGACTGGTCTGTATATGGCATGGATCTCGGATTTGACAGGCTGGACAAGTCACTTGACAATCCCCGTTTCCACTTTCTGGAAGGAGATATATCCATCAATAAAGAATGGATAGAATATCATATTAAGAAGTGTGACATCATTATGCCGCTGGTGGCCATCGCTACTCCGAAACAGTATGTTGAAGATCCCATAGGCGTATTCAATCTGGATTTTGAGATGAATCTCAACATCGTAAAACAGTGTGTGAAATACCATAAAAGGATAGTGTTCCCTTCTACCTCCGAGGTATATGGCGCCTCTGCCGAACCGGAATTCAAAGAAGATGAAACATTCCTTGTCCTAGGCCCCATACAGAAGGAACGCTGGATCTATTCATGCTGCAAGCAGCTTCTCGATCGCGTTATTTACGCCCACGGCACCAGGGGCAACCTTGACTTCACCCTTTTCAGACCCTTTAACTGGGTCGGGCCGCGGCTGGATTCTCTAAATACCGCGAAGGAAGGAAGCTCCAGGGTCGTAACACAGTTCATAGCAGAACTTCTAATGAAACAACCCATATCACTTGTGGACGGGGGCCGGCAGAAGAGGTGTTTTACCTATGTCAACGATGGGATTGACGCCCTTATGAAAATCCTGGAGAACAAAGACAACTGCTGCATGAATGAAATTATCAATATCGGGAATCCGGATAACGAATATTCAATTAAAGAGCTTGCCTCCATCCTGAAAAAGCTCTTTATGGAACACCCCGATCATAAAAATGATCAGGAGTTTTCCGAGATTATCGAGGTATCAGCCAGCGATTATTACGGCAAGGGATATCAGGACATCTATACAAGAAAACCAAGCATTGAAAAGGCCCGCAGATTGCTGAACTGGGAGCCCTCGACAGGCCTGGAGGAATCGCTCAAGATGACTCTCTATTCCTTTCTGGAGGAAAATGAGACAGCCCATTCATCAAAATAAGGAACATACCCTGGCCCTGAAGATTGACGTGGATACCTACATCGGCATGAAAAGGGGTGTTCCCCGTCTGCTTTCCACCTTGGCCCATTTCGGGATTAAGGCGACTTTTTTTCTCAGCATGGGGCCGGACACATCAGGCCGGGCCGTTCTTCAGCTGATCAAAAATCCGCGTTTTCTCAGGAAGATGATGAGGACCAATGCTGGACGCCTGTATGGCATTCGAACAGCTCTTTATGGGACACTCCTTCCCTCTCCCATGGTCGCCCTTGCATTCCCGGAACTGGTGAGACGCATATTATCAGAGGGGCACGAGGTGGAATTTCATGCGTGGGATCACAGGCGGTGGCAGGATGATCTGTTTACCCACTCCTCCGCATGGATCGAGAAGTGGTTTCAAAAGGGGATAGACGCATACACAAAACTGGTCGGCAGCAAACCATCCTCATTCGGAGCTCCCGGATGGCTGATAGATGACAGAGCTCTGGAAACAGCCGGCAAATACGATTTTACATACCTCAGTTGCACACGCGCACAAGAACCTTTTAGACACGAGCTCTCCGGTCTGATGGAAATACCCTCAGACCTGCCCTGCCTTGAAGAGATCGGCGTTGACACATTTGTACCAACCATATCGAATATCCTCAAGAACGGCGGCATTCATGTACTCCCTGTACATGCCGAGGCGGAAGGGGGGATATGGAACGAACACTTCACACAATTACTGGTAGAGATACTCGATACCGACTATCGCATCGTCCCTCTTTCAGTAATAAAAAACATTCTGCAACCGGGATCACTGCCCGTAAGAAAACATCGGTTGGAACTCCTGCCGGGACGCTCTGCTGTGTGTGCGGTATAGGAATTGAGTCATTACAATTTTTCTTTCACTTCATTGAGCCCATAGGCCTTAATCTTCTTGTGTAGATTGCTTCTTTCCAGACCTATGGATTTCGCTGTTTTTTTCACGTTCCAATCGTTTTCCACAAGCTTCTTTGCAAGATAATCTTTTTCAAACATCTCTCTCGCTCCCCTGAAAGAATATACATCCTCAGAGGAGCCGGAATTCCGGGATTTGTGATTCAACTTCGACAAGGGGGGTATATCATCAGCGGTAATGATGTTCGATGGCGATGTAATCACCAGTCGTTCTATGATATTCTTTAATTCTCTTACATTGCCGGGCCAGGTGTGTTCTATAAGTACTTCGAGTGCATTATCAGTAATATGCTTCTCCATCTTTGATTCCTTCAGCGAGAGTTCTCTGATAAAATGATCTGCCAGGAGAGGAACATCTTCTATCCTGTCCCTGAGCGGGGAAATCTCTAAGGGTATCACATTTAATCTGTAATACAGATCCTGTCTGAATCTTCCCTTCTCCATTTCATGTTCGAGATTCTTATTGGTTGCAGCTAACACACGCACATCGGTATCGATAACTCTTGTTCCGCCCACTCTTTCAAACTTTTTTTCCTGCAGAATTCTGAGAATCTTTGCCTGGGCTTTCAGACTCATGTCCGCGACTTCGTCGAGAAAAATGGTCCCCCTGTTCGCAAGATCGAATTTCCCTCTTTTTTTCTCTGTGGCCCCCGTAAACGCTCCCTTTTCATGCCCAAACAGTTCGCTCTCTATAAGCTCTTCAGGTATGGCCGCACAATTTACCTCGATAAAGGGCTTATCGGAGCGACTGCTCTGTCTGTGTATCGACCTGGCAACAAGCTCCTTCCCTGTCCCGTTTTCACCCATAATCAGGATCCACGCATTCGTTGGGGAAATGATTTGTATCATCTCTTTTAATTCAAGAATCGCCTTGCTGTTTCCGTCGATTTCGTGGCTCTGTCCATTTTTTAATAATCTGTTCTCTTCTTCCAGGCGTATAATGTCCAGCGCGTGATTCACAATAAGAACAATTTTGTCAAGAGACAGGGGCTTCTCAATAAAATCAAAGGCTCCCAGTTTCGTTGTCGTTACCGCAGATTCAACTGATCCATGCCCGGATATCATGATAACCTGTATCTTGGGATGTCTTGATTTGATGCGCTTCAAGGTTTCGATACCGTCAATTCCAGGCAGCCATATATCCAGAAGGACAAGACTGGGAAGTTCCTCCTCGATGATATCAAGACATTCCTCTCCGCTCTGCGAAGTCAGCACTTCATATCCCTCATCCGAAAGTATTCCCTTCAATGACAGGCAAATACTCTCTTCATCATCTACGACCAGTATAGTCTCATTCATGATTCAATCCTATGCTATTGCTATGGGCAGATCGATAGACACTATCGTTCCCCCATGTATATTGTCTCTCACATTCACAGAACCATTATGGTCAGATATTATGGAACTCACTATTACAAGACCAAGGCCTGTACCTGCCTTTTTGGTGGAAAAATGGGGCTCAAACAGTTTCAACTTATCCTCCGGCGTGATGCCGAGTCCGTTATCACTGATATCTACCCTGACACTGTTATGTTCCTTATCATAATAAGTGCAAATTTCAACTCTTCCGTCATGATCCACCACTGAGACAGCAGCAACCGCGTTATCCAGAATGTTGACCATTACCCTCTTTATCTGTTCCGCATCAATATTCAGCACAGGTATGTCGGCATCTTTTCTAAAATCAAAGACTATATTTTTGTGGGCATCCTGGAAAAAGATTACGGAATCTTCAATAACCGCGTTGAGATCATTCGGGGAGGGATTCGTCACAGGCAACCTGGCAAAACGTGAGAATTCATCGACCAGGTTTTTCAGGACTTCCACCTGATTTATTATGGTCTTTGTACATTCATGAAATACAGAAGATGTTTCTCCTTCAATCTTATCGCCATATTTCCGCTGCAATCTCTCGGCACTCAGTTTAACAGGCGTCAGAGGATTTTTTATTTCATGTGCTATCCTCTTTGCAGCTTCCCTCCACGCAGCGATACGCTCAGTCTTCTGAATCTGGGTAATATCTTCGAATACGGCCACGATACCCACATAATTGTTATCATCATCTCTGAGGATTGTTGCAGACACCAGGATTGCCATCACCTTATCCATGAGTATCAATTGAATTTGTCCCTCTACAAAACCACTATCGTTTGTATTCAGCTCATCAAGAAGCCCCTGCACCATTTCCATGTGCTCCGGTTTTAAGACATCTCCATATCTCCTGTTGAGAATCTCTTCACCGTTTATACCCAGCATCTTTTCTGCCGCGTTGTTGATCGTACTGATCATATCATGCCTGTCTATGGAAATCACACCGGCTGAAACATTGCGAAGCACAGTTTCCATATATTTCCTGCGTTGCTCAAGGTCTATATTTGCCTGCTTCAATTCCAGGCTGCTTGTCTTGAGGTCCGCTATCATCTGATTAAAGGAATCGGCCAGTACCCCTATCTCATCCTCTGCCAGAACATCTATATGGTAATCAAGGTTGCCGTGAGCCACCTCATGGGTGGCCTCCGCAAGATCCTGCATGGGAACTGTTATCCCCTTTGCCAGAAAGAGACCAAACCACATTGAGGAAAAAATGATCAGAAGGGCTACGATGAAGAGCGTAACAATGTAACTGATTTTTATCGGATTTTCTAACAGCTTAAGCTGTTCGTACTCTTCAAACATCTTGGAAATGATGGACATTTTTTCAATCAATCCCTTATCTATAAAGTAACTGACAGCTATGACCCCGATAACTTCTTTAGGGCTGAAATTGGAATAGACAGGGGCTATCCCGATCACCATGTCTCCCCCCCCTGCAGGCTGAACCGTTGAAACGCTCTTGCCCATAAAAACATCTTCCAGAACACTGGGGGAAAATTTGGGGGGCAGGATATCCGGATTGCCGGGATCCTTGAGGAACAAACCGCTGTCTCGGTTATCAAAACTCACATTTATGGATCCAAGATTAAAATATCTCTGCCTCTGTGTCAAAAATGCCTCCAGATAATCCGTCCGCTCCTTCTCGTATAACTTGTTGTCTGTTATTTCCGATCCAATCTGTCGCGCATAGTACTTTGTATTATCGGAAAACTGCTGGTAGTAATCCTGGGCAACTTCAAGGGATAAATTGAGTGCCCTGCCCATCTTTATGTCAAACCAGTTGTCTATGTTGTACGAGAGAAACTGAATGGAAACCAGGAAAAGAGTGGCAGTGGGTATAAGAGAAAGAATCATAAAGGCTACAACAAGCTTCGTCCTGAGCTTAGAGCCCAGGATCCCTCGCCTTCGTTCAAATATAAGTTTGGCTGCATTCCTTACTATAAGGAAAATAAGAAGGATGATAAGGATCAAATTTATATTAATCAGACCGAAGATCAATACTTCATTGGATATCGGCAGAAGAATCTCTATGCTGGAAAGATGACTTTCTATATAGGTAAGAACAATGATTATAGCTATGACAACAAATATCGCGATACGTTCCCTGCGACGTTTCTTTAATTCATCGACATTCATATATGTGCCACTCTGTCAGACATCATTCTCTACGAGTCGGGACTTACAGTTTTCATCACATCAGAGACTTATGAAGCCTGAGTCACGCACCATGTATACCGATTCGCTCCGCTCCCGGTATTAATTCTGCCTGCAATTTTTATCGCGCCAAAGACTTATAAAAATTGGGCTTTATTCATTCGACTTACAACTTTCATTACGTCAAAGACTTATGAAAACTGAGCCACGCACCACGTATACCGATTCGCTCCACTCCCGGTATTAATTCGACTTACAATTTTCATTACGTCAAAGACTTATGAAAAC
>JAUXBI010000184.1 GCA_030619435.1 Syntrophaceae bacterium | reverse complement strand
CTGAACCGGCTTCTGAGAATCTTCCTTCTCCTTGCAGTGTTTTATAACGCTTGAGCGCCGCCTTCAGGAGCACTAGATTCTGCGACATATCTCTGTTCTCAACGCGTTCTAATGCGGTGGTAACAGCGGTGTCTGCCTTCCTTGAAAG
Organism: Syntrophaceae bacterium; assembly: GCA_030619435.1. GTDB lineage: Bacteria > Desulfobacterota > Syntrophia > Syntrophales > UBA2210 > UBA2210. Next base: position 3,791 of record JAUXBI010000184.1, on the reverse strand, counting down.
TGCTGGAGTCGCGCTGACCAGGGCATCTAAAGACTCCCGTAAGGTATCGCCCCAAAATATCCGTTCCTGATCCGCCACTACGATCTTTTTCAACTCGGGCATCTTCGCCCCTTCAGCCTGGAGATACACAGGCTCAACATAGAGCAGGTATGCCTTGTCTTCGAAGAAAAGAGGCACTACCATGAGATTACCCCTGAGGACTTGAGATCCCTTCTGGTCCCACAGCGTTAAGACCTGTGACATTTCCGAATCCTGATCAATTCTGGATTCAACCATGCGCGGGCCCTTTATCTCTTCCCCTTTTGGGAATTTATAGACGATCAATTTCCCGTAGTTGTCACCATCCGAGCGGGCACAGATCCAGGACCTCAATACATTTTTTTTGCGAGGAGTGTATGGGCTCATGAGGATGAACTGTGCATTAGTCTCGCCCGGTAGAGTCGCGGTAATATAGTAGGGCTCCACCACCACATCGTCCGTTTGATGGTATTTCTCTTTCGGCCTCTGCCACACATCCTCTTTGGTGTAGAATACCTGCACATTTCTCATCTGATAAGTTCCGTACATCTCAATCTGGATGATGAAAAGATCTTCCGGATATCTCAGGTGGGCACGGATGTCTGGAGGCATGTCGGAAGCGGGTTTAAACAATGAGGGAAATATCTTCCGGTATGTGCGGATAATCGGGTCTTCCTCGTCAAAGAGGTGGAAGTCCACCGAACCGTCGTAAGCGTCTATAACGACCTTTACCGCGTTCGAGATGTAATTGATACCGGTATAGTCTTTTGCGCTGCCGGTATAGGTAGCCGAGTAGGGATAGCTGCTGGAGACCGTGTAGGCATCCTGGATCCATTTGATGCGGCCGTCGCTGATAACCGCGTATGGATCGTTGTCGTATTTGAGCCATGGCGCGAGTTTTTGGACCATAGTCGTAATTTTCCGGTTCAGATGAACTCTGGTCTTCTTATTGATATCGGGGCTGAATAGCATCTGATGCGAATTCAGTTTCCATGCGAAACAGAGCTTCTTCCAGTCGGTGTCGAGAAAGATCCCGCTGTTGCCGTCGTGGTTGTTATAGACGTTCTCCTCTCCTGCCGGGTAGTCGAATTCATCAACCCCCGGCGTGGTAAGGATAAATGAATCGGTCAGCTCACCATAATAGATTTGTGGTTTTACGACCCTCAGTTTTTCAAAGCTCACCTCCGATGGTATGTTCTTTATAAACAGGTTCGGTTTGCCTCCGCTCTGGAACTCGTTAACCGGCGCCATGGTCAGGCCATAACCGTGGGTGTACTTGAAAGTTCGATTCATCCAGGTAAGCGCCCTCTCGTCGAGCTGCCCCGTTTCCAGTTCCCGGATCGCCAGCATCACCTCCCTGCGTTCCCCGCCCAGGTCATATCTATCAATATCAACGTCATGGAATTCATAGTACGGTTTTATTTCCTGGTGTTCCCGCAGGTAGTCATTTAACGCACGGTAGTCCCACAGTCTGATACTGGCAAGGGTCTGCCTGTTGGCCTCGATTACTCCGGGATGGATTTCCCTGCCAATGCTGATTTCCCGTTCTTCAATATCCTCAGGACCAATAGAGTAAGCTTTCCTGGTAAACCTCATATTATGTTCGATGTAGGGCATTTCCGCCTTTAACTCGTCCGGCGAAACGCGGGTAGCCTGTTGTATTCCGGGTAATACTACATTCATCAATAGAAGCAGAGCGATGATGCCGGCCGGAACAGCGAAGATTCTGCGCCGGGATATTTTTCCATCACTCCTGCAGTAAAATTTTCGCCTGAGGAATTGGGCCGAGGATAGCAGAAGGATTATCGTCACCATGATCCAGATGATCCTTGTGACCCGGATTCCAAAAATCCCGGCGTGCAGGTCGGTGTATCCGGCTCCGACGACTACACCACTCGTGCTGAATACCAGTTCATCTATGTTCAGACCCTGCTTGAGTGCGAGAACAAAGGCCCACAATGCTCCAAGAATAAAAAGCTGCCGGATAATAATCTTGTACGACTTCTTATATATCCCCTTTTTCTTTTTCTTACTCACGCTCATAAGGATGCCGCTTGATAGAAACCATCCCAACAGGGTTAAAAATGTGATAACGAATAACCAAAGTGTCCACGAGAGAAGGTTGATCTTCCACGGTAGTGAGAACAGGTAGTACGAGATACTGCGTCCGAAAACAGGATCGGTAATCTCGGTAACAACCTGGTATTTATTCAACATCCAGGTGCTCCACAGTCCTGACATCGTACTACCCATTATCAAGGCAATTAAGACACTCACCAGCAGGGCTACCTCGGTATCGCTGGATTTCCCGCGTAGTTCCTTGAAGGAGAATTTAAGGTTGATAAAAACAAAGACAAGGGAAACCGGGAAAGCAATTCCGAACATCAACCACTTCAGCCCCAACATCTTTTTGTAGACTTCGAGGTAGCTCTTGCTTTCAAACCAATACCAGTTTACATATGTGCTCAAATAGATATTCCAGGCGATGACAATAAAAAGTACCACAGCGATAATGATTTTGTAGACAAACCGACGCCCTGCCACCTTCCGGCCTCTTTCCGTCTCTTCGTCAACCTCCAACTTTCTATCCATCAGGATAAGGGGTACACAAATCACAAGTACAAGAACAACTTCAAACAGTATGAACATTGGTTACTCCTAAAATGTAAACTTATTTTGGTGGGACCTTTAAGCGATCGGTTTTTCTCTTTTGGGGATTGTTTTTTAACCGCTTTATCCTCCGGATTTTTTTCCGGCGATCAGGGGTGTGAGTTCCTTTGGGAGGAGTATATCTTTGGGTGCGCCTCTCATATATTAGCATTTTCGGGTCGGAAGTTTCATTAAATTTATTCCCAAGGTATTCTCGGACAGCTTCTTTATTGCTCTCAATCAGATAGTTGATCCGGACCTCCATCTTTTGGCATACTTCACAGAGCTCTTCTGCCTCCTTGAGGAGCGGGGCAGTGCAAAGCTTACAAAATGCTTCATTCATCTCTATCCTTCCCCTTTCATACTTTTAAAATCCAATACATCATTCTGAGTCCAATATTTTATTTACTTTACGTGATAGCTCTTCCATATTAAAGGGCTTTTGGATAAAATCGTTGCATCCTCGCTTCAATATTTCCGTGGCCTGACCCTCGACACTGTAACCGCTGGAAAGAAGTACTTTTACTTCGGGGTTGATTTCCTTTAATTTGTCATAGACTTCACCACCACTTATTTTCGGCATAATCAAATCCAGGATGACCAGGTCAATCTTGGCGCTGTTGGCTTGATATTCTGAAATCGCTTCCTTACCGCCGATTGCTTTAAGCACTTTATAACCTAATCTTTCAAGCATCTCAATGCTGACATCAATTATAATTTCCTCATCGTCAACCAGCAAAATCGTACCCTTTCCCGGTTTAACACGGATTGGACCTTTGTGGGGGACGTGTGTATGAATATTCGGTTTATCCAATGCCGGAAAATAAATAGAAAAGGTCGTTCCGGCACCTTGCTCGGAATCGACGTCGATATACCCGCCATGGGCTTTAATGATGCCATATACTGATGCCAATCCTAAACCCGTGCCTCTGTCCAATCTCTTTGTCGTAAAAAAAGGATCAAAAATGCGTTCCAGCGTTATAGTATCCATGCCTTCACCAGCATCGGTAACTTGCAGCATCACGTAATTTGCTGCCACAGGTTTGTATGGCTTATCCGTCATATCCTGGCTACTAACGTTCATGGTTTTAAGGGTGAGGTCGCCTCCTCTCGGCATTGCATCG
>JAUXBI010000089.1 GCA_030619435.1 Syntrophaceae bacterium | reverse complement strand
TGAAGTTAAATAAAGCTTTGGTATTTTTTATAGCAATCGCTACGGTATTTTGCTTTGCCGGAACGGCTCTGGCAGCAAACCGGGTCGAGGTGAAGGTTACCTCTGAACCGATTGGCTATCATGCGTCTTGTGACAAGGCCGGTGGTTGGTCGATGCAGTGGGATCCGGGTAGCACATTGACAGATGGAGATGTAATCACGATAGATATGCCTGTCAACCCTGCGACCGGGGAGTTTGTAACTATCTGCAAGTCCTTTGATATTGAAATATCTCCATCTGGGGCAGGTAGCTTTTGGACAGGGGCACTCCCTGCTGGTAATATCCCTATTGCCGGCTGTCCTATTGTGGATGAAAGTGGGACTTCAGCTATAGTTGGAGGTACCGGTATTATGTTTCGGATAACCGGAATAGCGGGAGGAAACCGTGTCACCGTTTATATAATAGGTGAGAGCGGGGGAGATAGTATAATGATAGGGGGGTCGCCGCTTGACTCTCTGATCCTGTATTTCCTTGATCAACAGTTGAATGCTGACTACACCACTCTTGGTGTCTGGAAATACGGTACCAATGATCCCGCGGAACTGGCTGACAACACCCTCTGCATCAATGTGGAGCAGTGGGAACAGCCTGTAGTCCTCGCGAGTGTGGACTCCAGGAACGATAAATATACGTTTATCCCCTCGAACCCGCAGATCGCTCACATTATTACTTCAGCTTATGAAGTATTTGACTGCAAAGCCAAGGCTGTCGGACATATCCCGGTGGGCTCGAGATCATCATCACAGGGTGGTGAGTATGAATACTGCCCGGGTTTTGATAATGAGAGTGGTAACGTTTACTGCCCGACCACGGCGCATGTCAGAAACTACTTTATTGTAGAGAAGACCATGGGTACTTGGGATCTTGCCGACTACACGATCGAGATGGAGCTCCTGGTAAACGATGCTTCCGATGACAACGGCTTCTATTTCACAAATGATGCCGTCTATACGGAAAGTGCTGCTAGCATTTCAGATCCTGCTCTTTCCGGTCTGTGTGCCTACTCAAACAAGTCCGGCGACATCGTCGGTACCCAGTCAGCATATACCTACAACGACACCACTGACCCGGTAGCCGCAGACTCCAATGTATGTAATGTTGCTACAGAGAACAGGTCGGTATGGCTGGAGACCGATGAGAGTGACCTCGGGCTGAGCTACGGCGACAAATTCCTGCTGGTCGATATACCGATGATTCATTACGATCTTGAAACGGTCGCACTCGAAGATGTGGTTTCGGTTAAGATTACCATCAAGAAAGCGCCGTGCGGTGTTGTTTTTGAAGAGACGATAGTAATCGGCACCTACGGATGCCCGACGACACCCCCTGCAGAGCAAATAGCTTGCCTGACATTCCCCTACTTTACCGCGACCGCGATTGGTAGCGATGAATGGTGGGACGGGATTGTCATCACGAATCTTGGCAGTAACGACGGAACAGCAAAAATCAAGATTTATGAGCTGGATGGTGATCAGGGATATACAGAGGTATCCGTCGGCGCATTAAGCCAGTATGTTGGTTTGCTGAGCAGTCTGAGTTTTACAAAAACAGGTGGAACGGGTACCATTGGTGACAGCAGGTCCTTTATTGTGGTTTGCTTCACAGGCTCAGACAGTATAGATGGGTTTGCCATGATGGGCGACGAAACGCAGGCTCAGGGCTACCTGCCCAGAAACTGTGGCTGTTCTAACTGCAGCGGACTATGTCCGTAAGCTCGACTTATACGCGTCATTCTGCTGCACAGATGCAGAATGATAGTCGTAATGGTTACTAAACATTCATTATGACATAACAGATAACAAAAATCAGGGGGGGCTTTTTAAGCCCCCCCTGATTTTTTCCGTGAAATGGAAGAGAAAAAAATATGTGCGGGATTGTCAAATGAGAAAAAAATTGATGTATGCATTTCTTGTGTCGATCTGCTTGATGACAGCGCTTTGCGCGGGAGCGGGCTTTGCGCAGGGTCGGGAGTCTATGATCCGGATACTGTCCGAGTATCGGGAATCCGGTAGCATTCCCGGGAGTTCTAAAATTTGGGAAATACGGTTGGTACAGATTTCTGAGGGCAAACGGCTGATATCGTTTTATTCTGAAACATCTGAAGATCCCCTGTGTTCTCTTGTGATCAGCTCTTCCGGCAACATGAATGCTGTGGCCTGGCAGGGTAAAAATGGCCGGCGGAAAAACGGCGCTGAAGGTTTCCTTGTGATGCCGGGGTATCCTGTGCCTTGTGATCTTGTTCCGGTCTTTGCTGAAGACAACGTGAGAGTATTCGAAGAGAAAACCGAGGCCGGCGGCAGGGTTTTTATCAGTCGGTATCAGGTTTCCTCGAAGGCGATTTCTCTGGATGAGGCGAGGGAAAACAACTGGGTGAGAGGTGAATTCTTCGGTCCTTTTGATCTGCGAATGGTAACGGTTGTTGACCGGCAGGGCCGATTGGTGGTGAGGCAATTGTGGCCGCTGAATGCGCAATGGTGGATTTATGAAGAGACCCTTGACAGGCAATCCCGGGTTATAGATCAATGATGAATAAACGTATGAAGGACAGTCGGTTTTTAGTGATTATCGCAGCCGGTTTTATGCTCATCTTTTTTTTCTGTTTTCCTTTTGCAGCCGGTGCGGAAGAGCATGAAGCCGAATTTATGCCTTGGTCCGGCTACTGGTGGCCATTTAATAACGGCGGACTTTCTACCGGGGTTGGATACCGTGGCCACCCCGCGCCTCTGGAGAAATACGAACTGCTTGAAAACGGGACGTATCCCGGAGCGCTGACTGAATGGTATAACGAGAGGTATTATGACCCGGAAGCCCCCGATTGGTATGGGCTTTGCGGTGAATGGGCCATGGCGGCGTGTATTGAAAAGTACGAAATCCTGCCCTCTGTTGAAGACGGCATTGTTTTTCGTGTCGGTGATAAAAAGGGCCTTTTGACAATGGCCCACGATAACAATTATATTGAAAGGGCCGATGGTTCGAGGCCTGAAATCTTCCATTACTGGCTGTTGAATTTTATCAAGGACAAAGGCGAGGCGTTTGTTGCAGACCTGTCAACCGGCGGGGAAGTATGGTGCTACCCAATATACAAATATGTCATGGAGAGCACGCTGTCGGGCAACATAGAGTCCGTGTCGGTAATAATTTCCCATGCCAAGGATAACGTGCCGCCCGATTATATGGGGACCGAATCAAGGCAGGAAGGCTATACTTATGATATATTCCTGAATGCAACCGGTGAGATTATCGGCGGTGAGTGGACCGGTGCAAGCGTCTCTTATCATCCCGAAAAGCTGCTCTATCCACTCGAGGTAAGACCGGCATGTCCTTATCTTGATTATGAGGAGGTGGTGAGGCTGGCCCGCTCACGGGATGATGAACTGGAGGCTCTTGGCCAGGTTGCCCAGATAGCCCCGGGGACGTATAACCTGATATTGCTTGATGGGGATGATTATAAGATTTCATGCCTCCCGGGGAATGTGATTTCCATGGGAGTCGAAAAGCTGCCCGGAAGCAGCGAAGATATAACATGTGTTGTGCTGGACAGCAATGGCCATGAGGTGGAAAGCCTCATTCTTGATCATCAAGACCAGAGGGTGAACTTTGTGATACCGCATTAGATCCACCTTATACAGTCCACCTGACGCAGAATAATTATGATGACCCCAATATCTACACAATAACATTTGACCTGAAAAGGGATTATAACCAGAGGGTGCCTTATATTCCAAAGAATGGCGACTGGTCCGGATTTGCGTTGACTAACCCCGGCGCCGAAGTGGCTAAGAATGTTACCCTTACAACCTATACCGCGGATGGCGAGCCGAACCAGACAGTATCAGGGCCCCTGAACATGGCGCCGGGAGAGAAGAAACTGTTCTTTTTCGATAATCTGCCATGGAATAGCCGCGATTATGCGCGCATTGAGAACCTTGTTTTGATGTCTGACAATCGGGTTGACCTCCTTAATCTCTTCGGCAATGAAAATTCAGAGATGTCATGTTTTGCGCAGAAATGGCAGGGACGTTCTCAGTTGGTCATCCCCGATATCGTAAGCGCGATGAATTACACCGAGGTAATGATTGGCGGAATAGTTAACGAATCTTTTGAGACAGCGCCGGTCACGGTGCGGGTATTCTCTGCTGGAGGGATTCTTCAGAGTGAGATGGAAGAAGTTATAGACCCACGGGCCGTTTTTCCGATACGCCCGGGCCAGGCCCCTTTTTATAACCCTCCTGATGGGGGATGGATGGAGATCGACGCACATGGGAACCCGGTTCTCAGCGGATATCAATACGTGAAATTAAAGGGGAATGGAAGTGAAACCCTTTTCGACCTTGATATGGGATCAGTTCACAAGATAGTGCCGCATATACCGACGCCGGGTTACTGGAGCACGACTGCAACCATTATTAATCCGCAGGATGTGGAAAACAGGGTTACCTTTCACTTGAGACTGGCTGGCGATAATTCTGAAGATGATATAACTTTTATCTTGGGACCGTACGAAAAAAAGATCGTTGAACTGGATATGTTTGGTAAAAAGCCAGGCGACCTTTATTATCATTCAATCCTTGACATTTACGGGGAATACCCCGTTACCGGTTATTACACATTCCGGACGCCCAATGATCATGCGAGTTGTCCGTTTTTGGATAATGAAGATTTCAAAGCGCAACTGGTACTTCCTCACTATCCCGGCAATGACGGTTACTGGTGGACTGGGGTCAATATATGCAATGCTTCAGATGTCGACGAAATGGTCAGGATTGAGCCTTATGATAAAAATGGAAAATTGATTGAAGATAGTATCGAAAACCTTTTCCTTGGGGCTGGAGCCTATGATGTGTTTACAGTGGCATCGGTTTTTGAAGAGACTGCATCAGCCATCTCATTTATCAAATTCTGCGTGGATGGATCTGAAGGTGGATCTGTCGGCGGTTTCTATCTGTATGGAACCGAGACAGACCAGATGCTGAGCGGGGCGAATATGTAGGGAGAATGGAGTCATTTGTTGTTTGACTTTTTTCAAAAACCAGTCACCATTTTCTTTGATCCAGTTTTGTGTCTGAGGGGCATCCGGGAAGGTAAAGCCCTGAAATTCAATTTCTATTCTTACTTTTACCGTTGCCTGATTCTCTGAGGGAGATATCTTTATCTCTTCCACCTTGAATGCCTTGAAGGCAATATTCCTTGGTGTTTGAGCAAAGCTTTCCCGAGACACGGTTTTCCGATAGGAAGAGTCAAAAAAGGTATAAACTTCGTCGCATTTCCTGTCGATTTGGGCTTGCATATATTCCGAGACCCTTTCTTCAAGACCCTGGCCATGCTTACCCTGAAGAGTAGCGCAGCCGGCCATTAAGAGAAGCGCAATGAAAAGCATGAGCGCCTGTGATATTCGATGAATCTTCATTTTGTTCCTCCTGATTTTCCAAGTTGTTCTTTCTTGTATTGTTCAATAAATTCGCGGGGAGACAATTTCAATCCCTCCATCAATTCTTCCATTTTCATGCGGGTTTGTTTCTTGTCCAAATTCGCTTTTTTTGCCCGATCGACTTTAAATGTATCCCGAATGATGTCGTTGATCCTGTCATCCTCCGGCAGGGATTCACCTAATGGTATGAATTTAGCCTCTTCCACGGAAACCGTACCTTTTTCATTCAGGGCGATTCTGGCATATCCCAGTGTTCTTCCACCGGTTCCTGTCTGCAAAATGTTTTTTTCAGGGCATATGCTGGCGGGATATATGCCCCTGTCACCGGACGAGATGACAATGTCAATCCCATCGACCTTTTTCAGGAGCGCACAGGTTTGTTTGAACCCCAGACGGGAGAGAAGGATGATCATATCGGCTTTTGCCCTGATTTCTGGCAGCAACCTTTGAAGGGCGATTTCAGCAGGTATGACCTCTAAGTTCTCTACGTATTCTTGGTCAGCCGATTTTTTGAGGTTGTCAGGATTTATGAGCCCGATAATCGCAATTTTCAAACCGTTTATGTCCTTGATAATATATTCTTCGGTCCAGGGAAACTTTTTGCCGTCGTACAATAGATTTGATGCAACATAAGGGAAAGATGTGTAGGAACAAGTGTCCTTTAAAAAATCTTTTCCAAAATGAAATTCCGGGATTCCAAGGTTTAACACATCGTATCCCATAAGTTCCATGACCTTTAAAATTGTTTCGGCCTTATATTTCTGGTACTTGGGACGATCATCGAATACTGCGCCGCAGTCAAGCAGCAGAACAGACTGTTCATCAGCGCGGATAGATTCTATCATGGATGCGCGCCGGGCCAGACCGCCCGAGCCTGCGCCTTTTCAGGAAGGACACGGTAGAATTCGCCCCTTCACATGGCCGGTGTAAAGGATAGTGATGGTCCTGTTGTTTTCAGCAAACGCGGAAAAAGAAAAAGAGATGATGAAAACGAAAGACAATAATCCCAAAAAAAATCGTTTCAAGACACCCTCCTGCAGCAAATAGTATATTTTGGTTCCTCGCCGTCTCCAGCGGGGCTGTATTTTGTTACTTTAAACACTTAAAATAGCGAGAAGACTATTGTCATGTCAACGACACTCTGTTATTTCGAAGGAGTCTTCACGACTGAGAAATCCTGGATTTTTCCCTGCGGCCGAAATGATATTTCTTGATTGACACAACACTATTATTTGACACCATTATTTATATTACTTATGATAAAATCATAAGCCAATTTAATAAACTATCATGAAGGCTTTTTTAAGGCAATAAGTTTTTGGAAAAGGTTCGGGCTTCTCCATAGACATGCCAAAGAGTTGGCATGCCGGGGGAATTCCCTTATGAGGCGAGACAGGAATTTACAAGAAAGGGGTTTCAGGAAACACGAACAAATAATGACTGAAAAATTCAAAACAATATCCTCCCGCGGAGAGAGCGTTGTAAGGTTTTTCAATCCGATTCTTATTGTCATCCATCTATGGAAATACAGGAATTTAATCAAGCAGTTGACCTGGCGAGAGGTTGTGGGGCGCTATAAAGGATCTTCTATTGGTCTTGGGTGGTCGTTCATTCAGCCTCTGATGATGCTGTGTGTTTACACGTTTGTCTTTTCTGTAATCTTCAAAGCCAGGTGGGG
>JAUXBI010000141.1 GCA_030619435.1 Syntrophaceae bacterium | reverse complement strand
TTTCCCCGGCTATTCCCTCGGCTACATCATTACACCATAGCTTAAAGAAACTAATATCTTTAATCAAACCTTTTTCATAATCATCACTTATTGCAAAAGATGATTCAATAAAACCGGCATAGCGGGGTTGAAGAAGTATTTCCTCAAGAGCTTTAACCAGATCGTATTTGCCAACACGGGATTCACATCCATCCATGGAAATCAACTCGGAACAACTGATTTTCCTGTCTCGCAAACGCTGAAAAATATTACGCCCGGCAATTATTCCATTTTGCTTGTACACCGCTTCCAGGACACCCTCATACACCGCCTTTGCAATCAGCTCCCCCATCTTTGTGTGGCCGCCGGTGTTGTCAATCCGACTCCCTCTTCCCTCTACGACAATGATGTTATCCGTCCCCGTCCCCGTGGCCTGATGAATCAAGGGAGTAAAGCTGCTTCTTACATCCATATCCGTAAGGGCAGCGGTTTTGGCCTCGGTAGCGCTGATGATAGCCCTTGTCATGGCCCTTGGTGTCAGCTTCATGTTGGATAAAAGTATTATATTTATGGTGCCCGGTTCATAAAATCTGCCTTCGTCAACGGACGTTCTGAGAGCATTTGACTTCACACCGGCCGTCACCAAGGCATAGACCTCCATGTTTTCAAAGCGTTTTCGCTTCACCGCCAAGTTGTCTATATCCGCTCCCGTAAAGAGGAAACTAACTTCATCTTTCGATTTACCGATGACCTGATATACGCGCTCCCTTATTTTCTTCAGTCCGAGTTTATGTACAATTCCCCAACAGGGAGGCGGGGAGTAGTGATTTCCAATCGATTTGATACTCTTGCGTTCTCCTTCGAGAGTGGAAACCACAGATAAAGGTTCCTTGAAATCTATGATTAGAGTCTTATTTGTAAAATCGTGAATATGGCTGTAGGCAATGCGCGCGTCTTTTATGTAATCAAGGTCAAGATCAATATGGCGAGTCTTAAATATGTGATCCTTAAATACTTGAGCATCCTTTCGGGAATACTCGTCTTCGCAAATAATTGAGGAAAGTGATGATACAAAATGCCCCGCGCGGGTCGATGCCCTGCAGGTCAGATCGCATGGAAAGTAGAATATCTTTCCGGTTTTTACCGCATCCACATCCTTCCAGCCAGGGCGGTCGAGAAACTTTCTGGCCGTTTCCCTGTCACCTCCGCAACCATAGATGATCTGCGGGTTAAACTTCACCCACTCCTCTTTTGTTACGGGCACAATATTTCCTTTTTTGTTAAGCTCAGGGAAGATTCCGCCGGCGAGTCTGATATATTCATTTTGAAAGGAATCATCACCGGGGGTCATAACTCGGTCGCGTCCCATAAGGCGAATAACCCTTTTTCTTTCTGAATGGGGTATAAGCGCCACCTTTTTAGCAACTACTTCAAGCCCCTGCTTTATTTCATCAATGACAGCCGAAGCCTCTTTCTGCCTGTCAAAAATTCTGCCCAATAAATCGATATTTCGATAGATATCGGAAACAGACTTTGCATCGAGGTTGATTAGTTGACACTTTTCGCTTCCAAATTTTTCCCTTACCTTTTTGTGCAGACTGGAAACGAAAATTACATCGGGCTTTATCGCGTCAATGGCCTTGATGGATGGTGAAAAAAAGCCCCCAACAACTTTTTTATGCACCGTCTCAGACGGATAAGTGTCATAATAGGTAACGGCCTGGACCGCATCTCCCGCCCCTATTCTGAATACGACTTCAGTTATACCAGGAACCAGAGATACCACCCTTGATGGTCTTTTTGTAACAGTGATATTATTCCCCTGACCATCGGTAAACTCCACCGGATAGGAAAATACAGGGGCGGTACTCCAGAGGATTGCAAAAAGAACAACGGTGAATACTGTGATAATTTTATTGAGGGCTCTTGTTTCCGGTTTCATTTCTCTATCTTTCGACTCCACTCGCTTTTCACCTCATCTTTCAATTCCGTCCCTTGCCTCCACCCCCTTCTGGTAGTAATGCTTGATTTCCTTCATCTCTGTCACGAGGTCAGCCTTTTCGATAATCCGGGGATCTGCCGTCCTGCCTGTAATCACAAGTTCGACTTCCTCCGGTTTTGCCTCGATGAAATCCAGTAATTCGTCCACTGAGAAGAGATTATAGCTGGTAGCAATATTGGCTTCAACAAGAATAATCATTTGATACTTTCCGGAACACATAATCTGCCTCACTTCTTTGAGACCTTCCCGTGCGACTCGAACATCTTCTTCCTCGGGATTTCTGTTGATGAAACAGCTCCGGCCGTATTGTTTTACCACAATGGAATCCGGCATTTTGTCCAGGGCATTGATCTCGCTATACTTCATTCCCTTGACAAACTGGGCGATATACACCTTGAGACCGGCGCCGGCGGCACGCAGGGCAAGCCCGAGAGCCGCAGTTGTCTTCCCCTTGCCATTGCCTGTATAAACCTGGATATAACCTTTCATACTCATCTCTTAAGCCTCATCGAAAAGGCAGACCAGGGGAAATTCTCCGTAGGAATCCCCCCTGCCTTCCTGTCTTTTTTAGAAATCATATCTCAGACCAAGGAAGAACATTCTTCCCGGCATGGGATAGCCTTTAACGTAGGCATAATCCTCGTCAAAAAGGTTTTGAATCTCGCCTTTTATCGTGATTCCCCCATATTTTTCAGTATTTATAATCTTTTTGCTGATAGTAAAATTGGCTACAGTGAAACCACCCCTTTCTATTACAGCTGTTGGCCATCCACCTTCCCAATCATCAATCTTCTGTTTTCCGGTATAGGCAAGGTTCAGATTGGTGGAGAAACCGTTAAAATCAGAGATTGTGATACCGTAGGATACTTGGAGATCAGATGTGTACTTAAGGTCTTCACCCGTTTCTTTGTCTTTGTATTTAGTGAGATAGACAACACTGACATAGGGCTTTACCTGATAATCCCAGGAAAAGAGGGAACCTACATCATACGAGAACTCACCTTCAACACCCTCCATTTCAGCTTTTCCAATGTTTTTCCATGAGATGTCGCCACCTGGTGTCGTGTAAGACTCAATCTTGTCCTTGAAATCGGTATGGAAACAGGTGAGGGAAGCGTTGAAAGAGGCATAGGAAAGATCCAGACCCCCTTCATAGGTCTCGCTTTGTTCGGGGTCCAAATCGGGGTTGCCCACATAATGCGTTCCCCAAATAGAAAAATCCCCAGCCAGCTGCTTGGCGGAAGGCATCTTGAATGCCTCCCCGCAGTTGGCCCTCAGTTTTAGCCAGTCTGTGATGAGATAGGCTACGCCAACTCGGGGGGAGAGGTGATCATCACTCTCTTTTTTTCCATAACCTTTCATATCTACCTCATATTCGTCATATCTCACGCCGCCGGTAATTATTAACTTCTGATCAAAAAGTCTGGTTTTGGCCAGAAGGAAACCAGCGGGATTATCATATTCAGCCTCTTTCGGATCCCATGTGGTCTCGATTTTGTAATTAACCCAGTCAAAACCGGCGGTAACAAGCAAATATTCCTGATCGTAGGATACCTGTGCCTGAGCCCCTTTCTGGTCAGTCTTCTGTTCCGATGGAACACCATCGTCCCAGCCGTCAGGATTGCTCCCGGTGGGATCAACCCATTTGTCCTCATCTTGACCATCAAAATACCGGGCCTTCCAGGAAAAAAGACCACCCGAAGTTCTGCCGTCGTAAATAACGTCAATTGACTTGTTGCTTGAATCTTTATAATCATCATGATCGTTTTGGCTGAGATAACCTGAATCGCCCACATGATCAGCATCATAATAATTGTAAATGACACCGATACGATTTCCGGGCAGGAACTCAAAGCCGAGATTCAAGCTGCAGTTTTGTTTATGATTATAACCGGTGTTATAATATCTATCACCATTAGCGGTGTCATAATCATTCATTGATTCTGTGGTAAACGCAGCGGAAAAATCAAACGCTTTATGCTTTCCTGAAAACCCTGCGCTTCCTTCCTTATAGTCGAACCTTCCCAGCATCCCCTCGACAAACACGCTGGGTTTATCCTTTCCCTGTCTGGTGATCACGTTCACGACTCCGCCCATAGCAGCTGAACCGTATTGAACAGAAGCGGGTCCCCTTATTATTTCCACCCTCTCTATGTTTTTCGTAGCAATCTTGGCCGCATTACCGGTGCCGGCCCTCCGGCCGTTCACCAGGATCAGTACGTAACCTTCCAGGTCATTACCGTGGGCTTCGGTTCTGAAGCCACGGATACCAATAGAATTTAAGGCACCCGGGTATCTTTGACTGTGTCCGATACCTTTTTCGGTCAGTAATCCCCCCAGATCCTTGGCAGAAGAGTTTTTAATCTCTCCTGCATTAATGATAGTTACATTGGAGGTAATTTCTTTTTTCTTTTCCTTTACCCTGCCGGCAGTAACCACTACCTCTTCCATTGTTATTACTTCTTTTTCCTGCGCATAGGCAGGAAAGGATAGAGCAACAAATAGACACGTAAATACTATTAATAATTTCTTCATTCTTGGTTCCTCCTTATGAGTTTGATAGTTGATTTACTTAAGTTATCACTGCGCTATCACACTCATAAGGGTGGTATTTTCTTTTCACCTCTTTTCATAATAACCTCCTTTCCCCCTCCGTTGGGAATGTTATTTTAGTGCTTGAACGAAAACTGCTGATTTTCTTTCGGGCACTATTTGATCCGCCAGACAAGTCTCCTGGCTTGCGGCAATTCCTACTTCCCACGCCTTCCCAATTCCCACTCCTCAAGGAATCAGTGGCGTCCTGTGGGGTTCGTTCCGCCTACAGTTGCGGGGCAGCGCCGGTTTTCAACCGGCTTCCTTGGTCTGACAGATTGAGAACATTACG
>JAUXBI010000190.1 GCA_030619435.1 Syntrophaceae bacterium | reverse complement strand
CGCCTACTATGACGAGAATCTCGTTGCCGACGTTGGAATAAAGAAACCTGTCATTGCCTATAAAAGAGAATATCATATTTATAATCAGTATGTTATTTCAGTTCAAGAGCGGCGGGATGAGTTGCGGGATTTTCTGAAAGATAACGGCATTGGGACGGAGGTGTATTATCCTGTACCGTTTCACGAGCAGGAATGTTTTAAATACCTGGGCTATAGATCCGGCGATTTTCCAAACAGCGAATATGCCGCGAAACACACCATCGCCCTGCCGATATACCCGGAGCTTACTACGGAGATGCAGGAGTACGTTGTTGGAAAGCTGGTGAGAAAGGAATAACATAAATATGAGTTATGTTGGGAAAGATATGGCTGATCGGAAAATCTGCGTGGTCGGCGTTGGTCGCTGGGGAATGAATCACGTAAGGACATTGCATGGTCTTGGCTGTCTGGCGGGAATCGTTGAAACTGATGCCGACACACGAATGGTATGCGGAAAAAGCTATCCTGGCGTAAAGACGTTTACGAATATCAAAGACGCAATAAAGGAAGATTTTGATGGCTTTACTGTCGCGACGCCCGCAGAGACGCATTATGAAGTGGCGAAGTTTATTATTGAACAGGGAAAACATGTCCTCGTTGAAAAGCCGATTACCACCAGGCTGGCGGAGGCAAGGAATCTTAAACGGCTTGCCGAAGATAACGACGTGAACCTGATGGTCGGCCATCTGTTGCTCTTCCATCCGGCTGTCAGAAAAATCAAAGAGTTGATGAAGAGCGGGAAGATAGGCAAGCTTGAATATATCTACAGTAATAGGTTGAATCTGGGAACGGTAAGAATCGAGGAAAACATCCTCTGGAGTTTCGCGCCTCATGATATCTCGATATTTCAGTATCTTATAGGGAGCCTGCCGGTGGAGATTGTATCCCGCGGCGGCGCTTTCCTGCAGCCGCACATCCATGATTCTTCGATGACGGTGCTTATTTATCCGGGCAACGTAGTGGGACATATTTTTGTAAACTGGCTGCATCCTTTCAAGGAACACCGCCTCGTGGTGGTAGGCTCAAAGGGGATGTTCTCCTACGAGGATTCTTCGGATGATAAGAGTCTCCTTTTTTATGAAAAGGGAATCGACTGGATACAGGGTGAACCCATCAAGCGTGATGGCCCGACTGAAATTATACCATTTGACCCGGCGATGCCGCTTACAGAGGAGCTGAGATATTTTGTGGCCCACACGAACGGCGATCAGGTAGAGACGGCAAATGCCCAAAACGCGGTGGAAGTGCTCCAAATCCTCGAAAGAGCGACAGAGAGCCTTCTGACCGGCGGAGGACGGAGGTCAGAGGTCAGAGGTCAGAAGTCAGAAGTCGGAGGTCAGGGGTTTTTTGCGCATAATTCATCTGAAATAGACGAAGGATGCACTATATGCAGCGGAACAAAGATCTGGCATTTTTCACACATCCTTTCCGGTTCAACGATTGGCGAGAACTGCACCATCGGCCAGAATGTGGTTATCGGGCCGGATGTTGCTGTTGGAAATGAGTGCAAAATCCAGAATAATGTCAGTGTTTACAAAGGGGTGACGCTTGAAGATGGGGTTTTTTGCGGCCCGTCAATGGTCTTTACCAATGTGTATAATCCCCGGGCGGCTATACGGAAAATGGATGAACTCCGTCCGACACTGGTGAGAAAAGGCGCCACGATCGGAGCGAATGCCACGGTCATCTGCGGGATTACGATAGGGCAGTATGCATTCATCGGAGCCGGGGCGGTGGTGACAAAAAATGTGCCGGATTACGCGCTGATGCTCGGGAATGCTGCGACTCAGATAGGCTGGGTTTGTGAATGCGGTGAGCGGCTTGGTGATGATATGAAATGCGCCGTTTGCGGGAAGGAGTATGTTATAGAGGATAGTATTGTTTCCGAGAAGATTGGAGAAATTGCGGGACATCATTGACCCCGGTTAAATAGAAGGAACAATCATTTAACCCCAGTACCATCTGCCTTAGCCACCCCAGAGAAATGGCTGAAAGATTCCACAAGGCAGAAAATTCAGAGTTTTTTTAGTTCCAGGATTTACCCCAGTGAAATGGTCTTCGCCCCGGAGAAATAGGCTCAGTATTTCACAGGGTAAAAATTTCACGAGGCAAGCGGGATTATCAGGATTTGTTTTTTCTTCATCACTTTCCGGATGAAAGTGATGAAAGACAATCCACCGAAGGTGGAATAAATCATGTGGATCCTGTTGATCTTGTCTAAGGATATGGGAGACGAAGTTTGCGCCGTAGGTCTTAGCAAATCCATATTTGAAGATGGGGATTGAGGTCCGAATGAATAATTATCAGCTTGTTTTGGGTATTAAGGAACTTTCTCGTCCCAGGGGAAGGGGGTATCTCTATTACAAAATTGTTTCGTCACAAGAAAATGCTCAAAAAAGGAATTTTCTGCAACGTATATTGCATCTAATTAATTGTTTTTTATCGGAGGACGGAAAGACAGGGGTCGGAGGTCGGAGATCGGAGGTCGGGAGAAGACAGAAGTCGGATGTCGGAGGTCAGAGGTCGGAAAGAGGAGGATGGATATCGAAAAGAAACAGATAAAGTCTGCAAAGGACCTGAGAGTCTATAAAAGAGCCTATGCGCTTGCAATGGAAATATTCAATATCAGTAAGCGATGGCCTTCAGAAGAAAAGTATTCGTTGACGGATCAGATCAGGAGATCATCCCGTTCAGTTTGTAGTAATTCGAGAGAAGTATGGGCAAAGCGCAGGTATGAGGCACATTTTATCAGCAAGTTAACCGATGCAGATGGAGAAAATAGCGAGACAGATACCTGGCTCGATTTTGCCAAAGACTGCAAATATATCTCTGATGAAGATCATCACCGACTAACCCATGAATGTAAGGAAGTGGGAGCGATGCTGGGCTCCATGCTTAATAATCCAATTCCGTTTTTGATCAAAGACCGTTAAATGCTTCGACTGACTGACGTCTGACATCGGACTTCTGATATCTGGGCAATAAGGGGTACTTCGGTATTAACGACGGTTTGAAAGTGACCACTTTTAGCCGGTCTAAAAGTGACCATAGTTGGCTGATGAAAAATACCCTCTTGACTGTATTTTTTCTTCCAAATTCAAAAAAAGTAGTTTTGATCTTCTTTTTCATTTACTTTGAATTTAGTTTTTGTTCTTTTTTATTCTTATGCTATATTGTGATAAAGACTCATGATTCTATAATTGCGGAGCTTAATGTCGATTTGAGCATAAGTTGCCTTGTCCACCGCCAGAATGGAAAGTTTCGACTTCCTTCAACGTGGTGAAATCTTAAAAGAAATGAAGGTAGAGTGGCTTTGACCTCTGTGGTCGTAGGGTTCGCCAACCTGCTCATAATTGCCGTAAGTTCCTTACATCGGAGGTAGCATTAGCGGGTAAAATTACACGTTTTCGCTTTCAACATCTTAAAATTAATAGAAAAATCCAAAATTAGCCTCTGCTGATAACGGATTGGTAGGCTTTAACGTCGGAGTTGACCATATTTATTCCTGCCATTTCTGACCATTTTCACATCGGCGTCAATACTTCGGAGCATCCGAAAAATGTTGAGTCTTTTGTGGGCAAAAGGGCATTTATTCTTGTTACCTCTGCAATGCATATGAAACGGGCCGTGCGGTGCTTTGAGCTACAAGGGCTTAAACCTGTTCCTTATCCTGTTGATTTTCTGTGCGGGGGGAAATATCGTTGGACAGATTTCTTGCCGTCTGTGGATAACCTCTGGAAGCTTAATATTGTTTTAAGGGAATATTTGGCGCTGGG
>JAUXBI010000085.1 GCA_030619435.1 Syntrophaceae bacterium | reverse complement strand
GGGGTCACTTTTGCCGGTCGCTTCTCTGATAGTGTTGTGAATCATACTGCCGATCTGCGGGGGTGTCTCTTCCCTGTTAATCTCAAGCAGTTTTGCCATCACACAGTTCAAAACATCTCTCTGAGTCTCTTCGTCGGCACCTGAAATTCTGCTTGCCTCCAACGCCTGCCTTAGAAAGCAGGGAAAACAGTCCAGAAATATCTTCAATCTGTAAATCCTTTCTAACCAAGCGAGTAAAGCACGTTCTGCCAGACGGCCTTTATATCGCTGGAAACAGCACCACCGGTGTATTCCACGACGCTGGTCTTCATGATCTGTGCCTTTGTAATGGCATTGTCGTATCGGATTCTTCCCGCTGGTTTAACGCCACGTTCTTTTGCTTCCTCTTCAATCTGTTCCGTAATATCGGGGTTTAGATCCCACTTGTTGATGCATACAATTGTGGGAATTCGAAAATACGCGGTGAGTTCCGCTACCCGCAGTAAGTCGTGCTGACCTGAAAGAGTCGGTTCTGTTACAACCAGCACGAGGTCAGCGCCCGTTATGGATGCAATAACGGGGCACCCGATTCCCGGTGAGCCGTCAACAATTATATAGTCGAGGTTATCTCTCTCCGCGATATCGCGGGCTTCCTGACGGATCTGCGTTACCAGTTTTCCTGAATTTCCCTCGGCCATGCCGAGTCTTGCATGTACCATAGGTCCGTAATTTGTAGACGATGTATACCACTCACCATTCACGGCCGGCTCAAAGGATATTGCGTCAGCCGGGCATACACGCACACACACACCGCACCCTTCACAGAATATGGGATTTATGTAAGGTGTGTCTGCTGTTTTTCCATTGCCCAGGATCGGGTAATGTATCGCATCGAAGCGGCATTCTTCTATACATCGATCACAGGCTATACACTTGTCTTCCAATATTTTTGCTTTCTTGCCGCCGCTGAAATCTTCCCGGTGTTCTATCCTGGGATTGAGAACAAGATGCAGATCGGCTGCATCCACATCACAATCCGCCAGGACTTTCTTTCCCGCCAGGGCTGCAAAGGCTGCCACAATACTTGTTTTTCCGGTGCCGCCTTTTCCACTTATTACAACAATTTCTTTCATAATATTAACTTTCCGTTGCCGCTTTTACATGTTGTCCTGCTTGTAGCGCATTCTCATGGAGATCTGTAATTCTTGTCCAGCAGCTTTCAAATGTTTTTTGATATTCCGGTAGTGCGTGAATGACCATTTCCCCTCGCGAATAGGCTTCGGCGATTCTGCGATCATCCGGTATTTCCAGGACAATCTCTATTTTTTCTCTTTTACAGTATTCTTTCACGTCTTCGTTGCCGACATCGGAGCGGTTAATGGCCACGGCAAACGGTATATTCAACTCTCTGACCATCCCAACAGCAAGTTCCAAATCATTCAACCCGAAAGGGGTAGGTTCCGTAACCAGAAGGACAAACTCTGCATCCTTTACGGCTTCGATAACAGGACAGGATGTTCCCGGAGGAGAATCGAGGATCAATATCTCCGATTCTCCGGCGACTTTCTTGACTCCACTGATAACAGCCGGAGACATGAGTTCGCCGATATTGAGCAATCCATGTACAAAACGGATTCCATTGGTTTTCCCTTTTTCGACAATACCTAACTCTCTCGGTACCTCTATGAATGCATCTTCAGGACAGAACAGCTTGCATGCGCCGCAACTATGACATAACTCGGGGAATATCAGTACCTTACCTTTAATTACGGCAATAGCGCTGTATTCACAAACCTCTGCACAAATACCGCACCCCGTACATTTTTCTTCGATGACCTTTGGAATAAGTACGGTAACAGGAGAGGATGATTCAATCTCCGGTTTCAGAAAGATATGGCAGTTCGGCTCTTCAACATCACAGTCCAGTATCTGAATAGTTTTTCCGGTGTTGGCAAGAGTTAAAGCAAGATTTGTTGCTATTGTCGTCTTACCGGTACCGCCCTTTCCACTGGCAATGGCTATCTTCAAGATGTCACTCCTTTCTAAACCATAGTAATAGCGCCAAGGGGACATCTATCAATGCATACCCCGCACCCTGTGCATTTATTTTCGTCAACTATGGCTATATCATTCAGAATAATTGCATCCACGGGACAAGATTCAATACACACTCCACATCCATTGCACTCTTGAGCGTTAACGCGGGCCACTTCATTGTCTTTGTTCCCTTGAACCTGACCGATCCGGCGCTTGATATCCTGAAGTTGTTTTTCGAGAACGCGGGCTTCCTCTTTGAGAGCGTTTGTTTCATTTTTTTCCGGTTCTACTGGTTGAGATATCACACCGGGAAAGCCTATCTGTCCACTACCCATGCCCATACCGCGACCACCACCCATACCTCGGCCACGACCGCCACCCATGCCTTGTCCACCACCCATGCCCTGCCCACGACCGCCGCCCATGCTCTGGCCACCACCCATACCAAAATGGCTTGCCACATTGGGCTGGTTCGATGCAGTAAAAGTACCTGCCTTGAATTGTTCAACTGCCTGCCGGATAATTCCGGTAACACCAACAATAACCTGGATACCGGCAGCCCCAAACACCTGGGATGCATTAGGACCGCAATTTCCAGTGAGAACGTATTTGGCATCATGGTCCACCATCAATTGGGCTGACTGGATACCGGCACCGCCTCCGGCAGCGACATTGGGATTCTGTATGGCCTCAAATTCCATTGTTTCCGAATCTATAAATAAATAATATGGAGTCCGCCCAAAACGGGCTTCAACCTGATCATCCAGCGATGGACCTGTTGCTGTTACTGCTATCTTCATTCTTAACCTCTCTTCTGAAAAAAGTATTACCAGTCAGCTATGAAAGCTTCCTCGTAAATTCGAAACACCAAGTAAGATAAGCATTCACTTCTCAAAGCGCAACCCTGACAAATAAAAAAGCACCGGCAATAAATGCAAAACAGTACATTCACCATACCGGCGCTTCTTCTTTCTATTCTTCTTTGTTTTTTTCTAACTCTTCCATACGCGCTTTAATGCCTTCCAGGGAATCCTCTAGATATTCCGCCTGGCCTTTTAACGCGTCGAGCTCCTGCTGTTTTGTCACAGCTTGCCCGTATTGTGCGTTATAAGGGACTGTCCCCGCATAAGTCGGGTAACGATAAGGAACCGTTCCTCCATAGCGTGGATCACCGTAAGCAGATTGCTGCCAACCGGTCAAACCGGTCGCGTAAAACCGGTTACGCCGTCCTCTTCCACCGCCGCGGCCTGGTCCGAATCCCCCTCCAAAGGCGAACCCGGCATAACCCGGCTCCGGATAACCGGTACAGTAACCAGCCGCCCTACCTGTCATTGGTCCCATTCCTGCGGGGCCTGTTCTATCTCCACCTGGCATGATATATACCTCCTTCTATGTTTAGTTCTCAAGCACTCGCTTTCAGCTATCAGCTTTGAGATAAACCCTTCTGTTAACGATTACGACCTCTGCCGGATCCACCCTGACCTCGGCCTGTTCCTTTTCGTCCGAGCCCCAGACCTCTTCCAAGCCTCTGGAAAAACCCCATTCTCTCACCGGAATTTACAACTTCTTCCGCTCCCGGATTACAAGCTCCAAGGCCACGACCTGTTTTTGATCCCTGTCCCTGCGGACCTGTTCCATCTCCTCTAGGCATATAAATCACCCCCTTCCACGTATACTCAACACTATCTACATGTAAATCAAAAAATACAAGCTCAGGCCCAGTGCCCCTCAATCGTCGATTCGCCTGTCTCCTGAAGTTTCCCTTCCTTCCATTCAGAGAGGGCCTGTTCCACCGTCATATCTTCCTTGACAATAAATATCCCGATAGACGCGGCACTCAATGTCCTGAAGGCATTGGGCCCCACGTTTCCGGTCAGGAGAGCTTCAGCCCCCAGGTTTGCCACGTTCTGAGCAGCCTGAATCCCCGCGCCTTGAGCCGCGTTTACGTTCTGCTCATTGGAATGGGCTTCAAACGCATCTGTTTCCGTATCCACCAGGATAAACCATTTTGCCCTTCCAAAACTCCGATCTGTCTTGCTCGAAAGGTCTTCTCCGTCCGATGTGATTGCTATCTTCATATATTCCATCCTTTTCTGTTATTGGTGTAGCTGCCGCTGCGTCTCCTCCGCCCCACACCCCTTCCGAAACCTGATCCCCGCCGGCAACCGGGCAACATGAAACCCGGCTCAAGCAGACGTCCCGAGAAATAGGCGTTGAGCACATCGTCCACCCTTCCCCTGAGAAACGGGATAATGTCTATCCCTGACGCCACGATCATCCGCTCCAGGGGTCTTGAAACCGCTCCGCAGAGCAACACCTGTATGTTAAGTTCCCTCATCCTTGCCACCTTTTCGACTATCGTGTTCCCGGCAAAATCTGCCATAGACCGGTCGTTTATAACTCCTGATCTGGAATCAACAACCAGGAGACGATCGGAAAAATCCAAGACCGTTGAAACACAATTATCCCACACAGGCATCGCAAGTTTCATCTTCTCCACTCCTTTTACATGGTAAACATATTACAAATACCGTGCCATAAAATTGCATCCTTGCATAAAAGGAAAAGTTCTGCTGTTACGGGTAATTACGATGAGTGGCGTTCCACGGGTATTGACAGGGGTTGCACAATTGCTACTATAATCGCAAATATGTGTCGCATGAATGCGACTAGGAGGTGGGTCAAGCAGAGGGTAGGAAATGCATACACTGAATGCCGACAATAATAACGGCTATAACGACAAGTGCGGCATAATCTGACGATGACATATGGAGCTTTCTTAAGTAGGTTCTCGGGCCTCTTTTGTATCCACGCCCTTCCATGGCTGTTGCTGTTTCTTCCGCCTTTCTGAAAGCGCTCAGGATAAGCGGGAGCGCGAGAGATGTGATGGACTTTGTCTTCTTGATTAAATTTCCCTTTTTAAAGTCCGCACCCCGTGCCATTTGGGCCTTTTTGATCCGGTCAACTTCTCCCAGAAAGGTTGGAACAAATCTGAGGGCGAGTGACAGCATTATTGCGATATCATGCGTAGGAACTCCAAGGGGCCGAAGTGGTTTTAAAATGCCTTCAATTCCACTGATAAGATCTGAAGGAAGGGTGGTCATTGTAAGAATTGACGCGCCTGTCACCAGAAACATAAATTGCCATGTTATATACAGGCCCATGTAGAAACCTTCATGCGTTATGGACAGTCCACAAAAAGGAATCCGCACAATTGGCGTACCGTCGGTAAATAAAACATGAAGGAGAAACAGAAGTATAAAGAAAATCATAAAGGGCCTGAGGCTGCTGATAACTCGTTGAAAGGTCAGACGGGACATGAAGATTACGGCAATCATAAAGACAGAGAGCAAGAGCCCGGCATTAATATCCGCCTTCAATATAAGAATACTCAAAACAATAACCGACAATAGTTTAATCCGCGGATCCAACCTGTGTATGATTGAATTTCCGGAAACGTATTGGCCCCAGTTATACATTCTGTTCGTCCCCCGGAACCGGCGGATTATATGTGCTTTCCATGATCACTTTCTTCCTCACCCTGCGCTGATGGATTTTATGACGCATGCAGACTTTGTAACCGGCTCAATATCTCAAGACATGCTTCATCAATGGTCAGGATATCTGTCCGAATATCTTCGCCTCTTTGTTTTAACCGCCATGCCAGGTCTGTGGCAACGGGAATATCCAGCTTCAGGGCCTTCATCTGTTCAACTTTACCGAATACTTCCTTTGGTGATCCGGTAAATACTATGCGGCCTTCATTCATGACAATGATTCTGCCCGCACTTACGATCTCATCCATATTGTGAGTAATATGAATAATGGCAATACCCTGTTTGTTAATTTCTTTTATGATTGATAAAATGCGGTCACGACCCGATGGATCAAGGTAGGAAGTGGGTTCGTCGAATATGATATATCCCGGCTTCATAGCAAGAATTCCGGCTATCGATACGAGTCGTTTTTCTCCGCCGGAAAGGGTATGGGGCTGACGCTTTGCGTGATTTTTCAGACCCACCCTCGCAAGGCTTTCATCAACCCTCTGCCTTATCTCCGGGGAAGGCAGTTCCAGATTTCCTGGGCCGAACGCGATATCCTCTTCTACGGTCATTCCCACAATCTGGTTGTCGGGATTCTGAAAGACCATTCCGACCCTGCGCCTGACCTCTTCCACGCAAGATTCATCATTCGTATTCATTCCATCGACGCTTACCCGGCCGTCCGCTGGATAAAGCAGGGCATTAAGATGCTGGACCAGAGTGGTCTTTCCGCACCCGTTCGGACCGACAATTCCTATATATTCTCCCTCATCAATTGTCATATTGATCCGGTTCAGTACCGGTTCACCCGAACGGTCATATCTGAATGTTACATTTTCTACTTTAATCATTGGATATCTTCTTAATTTGCGCCCTGCTTTTAATCCTTACTATCAGAAGAGTTGCTGCCGCAATTTTTATGGCATCCCCTATCAGAAACGGCAGAACGCCCACAGTAATCGCTTTTCCCAGGGAAAGTCGCGCTACTACTGACAGCTGCGCAACGCCACAGATATAGATGACAACGGTTGCCGTGATCAGCGACAGTGCTATCCACACATACCCGGAATGCTTTCTCGATTCTATCATTCTTCCGATGATGTACGCCCCGATGATAAATCCTATGAGATAACCCCCCGTCGGCCCTATAAGAACACCAAGCCCTGCCTTTCCGCCGGCAAAAACCGGAAGTCCTATTATTCCGAGCAGGATATAAACAGTTTGACTCAATGGGCCGAGACGCCTGCCAAGTAAAGAGGCTGCAAGATACATAACAAAAGTCTGAAGAGTTATGGGAACCGGCGGCAATGGAATTATAATATAAGCGCCTATCGCAGTCATAGCGCCAAACGTAGCGGCATAAGTCATTCCCCGTGTTGAAATTTTTCTGGCCATATCGTCTCCTATCTATTTAAGTAACCGTTCAAGGTTACCCATTTAATAACTTAACATCCCCTGAAAATATTCTGTGTAGCGTTCCTGCCGAATCTTTCAGAACCAAAACTCCGTTCTCATCCACATTCAAGATTTCTCCGGTATGTGATTGATTTACTAAATCTATCTGTACCTGCCTTCCTATAATATCGGAAAGTTCTTTCCATCGTTTCAGGACGGGACTAAACCCGGACTTTATGAATAGTTCATAATATTTTTCAAACCATTCCAAATAAGCCCTCAGAAGCCTTATCCTTGGAAACTGCC
>JAUXBI010000083.1 GCA_030619435.1 Syntrophaceae bacterium | reverse complement strand
ATAGAGGAAGTAGTATCGGCCCACTCCTGTGTATCCTGCCCCCGCTCAATACTGCCGTCCATAATTGCCGACAAAAATGGCCTTGGCGCATATTTTCTCCAGAGTCCTCTGGAGGTGTTCTCCAGCTTTACCATCTTGCCGAAGAAGAATCTGACCTGTTCGAGATATGCTTCAAGAACATCCTCGATGCCGGTGAAAGTTTCAGGGTCAGGTGTTGGCGCACCGTACTGATCGCCTGTTTCCGGATTAGTGCCCCGCCGCAGTGCCCACCAGAGACATTTGGGCAGTACAAAATATCCTGATGCCCTGCGAGTCAGGTTTTTACCAGGAATATCAAGGTAAACACATCCGCTGACGGAGTAATTATAAATATCCCCTTCAGCAACCCTCCATTTTCGCAGAAGAGGTAGCAGTACCTCATCATTAAACAGGGAAGGGTAACCGCAGCCGGTTCTTATGACATCCGTGGCTGCTGAAAGCAGTTTCTTAGGGGTATTTTTATGCACCCTCAGAGCGATGGTCGGCTGAAGGATGTGAAGCCTTCGGGTAGCCTCAAGCACGATAAAAGTCATTTCATTTGTGAGATCATTACCGAGTGCATCCTGGCCGCCCAGGGTGATTCCTTGAAGCTGTTGAACGCCACCATAAATACCGGTGATCATTGGTGAATACCACATCCCTGACTCCTCAAACTTCAACAAAAGATGCTGCATCAACTCAAGTGCCTCTTCCCTTGTAATTTTGCCCTCGCCAAGATCCTTCTGATAGTATGGATTAAACAGGATATCAAACCTGGCACCGCACCCGAGGCTCACAAACTCGATCTGCCTGGTAATCAGGTTGACAAACCAGAAAGATTGCAGGGCCTCGTAATATGTCGAGGCAGGCTCGGCAGGTACACGGGTGCAAACTTTCGCGATCTCCTCAAGCTCTTTCTTCCTTTTGGGATTATCTTCCTTTACAGCGTCTTCTCTTGCTCTTTTGGCATATCTTTTGGCAAAATCGACTGCTGCATCCAGGGTGATGATAACAGCTTCTAAAAATTCACACTGCTCAAGATAGTCGACAGGAACTGTTTTTATCACATTCTTTAGTTTTTCTTCGGCTTCTTTCTTTATTCCGTTGATCCCTTTTGTAAGCAGTTTTTTATAGTTAGGAACCCCCAGTTCGTCCCAGTGGGACCAAAGGAATGTTCCTTCATACTTGAAGTATTTTTCCAGGTCTCCCTTAAAGGTCTTTTTCCTCAGATCGCTTAGGGTTTTACCCTTCCAGTATTCAACGATCTTCTCCATTTCAGCACGCCCTTCATCATCCAAAATGTTTCTGGCGTCATCAGAGTTCACGGCCCGCCAGGGAGATTTCCAGTTTACTTCGATCGGATAATAAAGATCATCTGGTGTTGATCCGGAATGGCCAACAATACGGGAGTGCGTGACAATAAAGATACTCATATTCCTCAGGATATGCGAAATCGCCTTTGCACGCCGCAGGATCATCGGTTCGCCTTCCGTGGCCTTGTATGATTCGGTCAAAAAACGGTTCCTTTCCACATTCAGCTTTACTCCTCCTCGGTACATCCCCCGTGTGCTCTCATCTTTCTCATACCCTTGCCTGACATTTCTAGCGAGCTTCACAGAAACACTGTCTCGCAGCATTTTAAGTTCGTCACTTGATTCAACCGCTGTATCCATTGTAAATCTCCTTGAGAAATTTTTAGATCTTAAACATAATTTAGTATCGGAGTATATAACCGCCGATGATGATGGCCTGTTTCATATCCCGAAGTTTTTCTATCTCCCAATTTCAACCTCCAACCCAAATGATTCTATTGTCTTTCTGACCCTTTCTACAGCCTCCTCCGTAGGAGGCGTGGTCCCCTCCATTGGATAAACCCGGCCCAGTTTCGGATATTTAGATGACCCCAGATCATGGTATGGTAACACCGATACCTTTTCCGCGGCTATATCTGATGCAAACTTAGCAACCCTTATTATATTTGCTTCCGAATCATTATAATCCGGAATAAGAGGTATCCGGATCCATATCCTTACTCTTTTAGCAATCTTTCTAGCATTTCCAAGGATAAGTTCATTCTCGACACTCGTGCCTTTCTTATGCATCTCTGTGTCCATGTGCTTAATATCCATAAGCACAAGGTCAACATACTCAAGAACGCTCTCTATGTCCTGCCACGGTGCGTTGCCGGTAGTATCTAGGGCAGTATGAATCCCCTTTTCCCGGCATTTTTTTAACAGCTCCCTGACAAATTTCGATTGAACAAGTGCTTCACCGCCTGATACTGTCATTCCACCGTTTGAATTTTCATAAAATATCCGGTCATCCTCTACCTTCTTCACTACTTCATCTATTGTCATGTAATCCCCTGTACATTCAATAGCCTTTGACGGACATACCCGGGCGCATTCAAGGCAGTTGTCACACCTATCCCAATCAATCTCCCTACCTCTTTCAGTAAAGACGATCGCCCCGATTGGGCAGGCCTCCACGCATTTTTTGCACCCGATGCATCTTACGTCATATATCATAATTTCTCGGTACCGGTTCATTGATTCAGGATTACTGCACCACCTGCAGGCCAGGGAACATCCCTTCATAAAGACGGTCGTTCTGATTCCAGGACCGTCGTGAAGAGAAAATTTCTGGATGTTAAATACCAGCCCCTTGTGATTATTTTCAGGATCTTTTGAACTCACAACATTAATCTCCTGGGGTTCCACATTTTTCATAGGAAAAACCTAATGACTACTTGCTACCTAAAGGCCTGCTCGGTCCTCTCAATTATATGGTCCTGGAGCCCCTTGGAAAGATCGATAAAATAGGCACTGTACCCGGCAACTCTGATTATCAGGTTTTTCTGCTTTTCAGGATTCTTCTGTGCCTCTATCAGGGTTTCCCTGTCCACCACGTTAAACTGGACATGCGAGATCCCAAGATCCGCCCATGACTTGATATAGTTGTAAAAAACCTCTCTGTTGGCCCCTTCAAGAAACTGGGGGGTGAACTTTTGGTTCAGCAGATGATTATAGGTAGTAAGAGTGTCTATCTTCGAACAGGATTTCAGGACAGCTGTCGGCCCGTTGACATCCATTCCGGGTGTTGGTGAAAGGGACCCGTCGGCAAATCCGTCTCCGTCTTTTCTTCCGTCCGGTGTGGCCGGGGTGTCAAGAGAAAGACCATAGGTGGCGGAAACCGCACTTCCATCCAGGTGAAAATCGGAGCCGTATGTATCTGAGAACTGCTCGACCACCTCTTCTGTGCGGCGATGTACATCATAGGCGATCATATCTACATAATCATCGTCATTCCCAAACTTGGGCGCTGCCAACATTATCTGGCGCAGATCCTCATTCCCTTCCCAGTTTTTTTCCAGGATTTCGATCAGCTTCTTCATGCTTACTCTTTTTTCATCAAACACTATCTTCTTTATGGCAGCCATCGAATCAGCCACATTGGTCGGACCCACGGCTATTGAAAAACTCTCGACACGCCCCTGATATCGCCACTTTCTGAGATCCTGGCCGCATTCAATACAGCCGTCGGTCAGTGCAGATTCAAAGGGGCGTGGATACTGCTCGGCGTATATACTCCTTGTGACATTTTCCACCCTGACCTGTTTATCCATAAAAAATCTGACCTGCTCAAGGTAGGCATCCATCACATCGTCAATCGATTCAAAGCCGGCTGGATCCTGCGTAGGTGCTCCGTACTGTTCTCCATTTTTGGGATTGACCCCCTGGTGAAGCGCCCACCATAAACACCTGGGCAGGGAAAAGTAGGTTGCATTCCGGCGCAAGATATTCTTGCCAGCAACATCGAGGTAAACACATCCGCTTATGGTGTAATTTCTTGCATCCTCGAGAGGGCAATTCCATTTCATCATCAGAGGAATAAGCGTCTTGTCATTCTGAAGGGACGGATACCCGACCCCTGTCTTGATAACATCGATCGCCTTAAGGATAAGCTCTTTAGGAGTACCGTCATGGACTCTTAACACAATGCTCGGCTGCAGGGTTTGCAGCTCCAGGACAGAATCCAGCAGCATGTAGCTTGTCTCTCCGGTAACATCCCGGCCCTCTGAGTCAACACCGCCGATAACAAGGGACTGAAGAACCTGAACTCCTCCGTAAACCTGTGTGGTGGTCGGAGAATACATCTGGCCAAGTTCCTCAAGATGGATCCGGGTATGTTTAATCAGCTCGACCGCTTCCGCTCGGGTGATTGTACCATCGGCAATATCCTTCTGGAAAAAGGGTTCCATGATCATATCAAAGCGGATACCGCATCCAAGAGTGATAAACTCAATCTGATGGCCAATAAGGTGTACAAGAATAAAAGACTGGAGAGCTTCACGGAAAGTAGATGCCGGATTTGCAGGAACTTTTCTGCAGATACGGGCAACCTCCTCAATCTCCTTTCTTCTCTCCATGTCCTTCTCTTCTTTTGCTATCTCTTCTGCCTTCACAGCATATCTTTCAGCCCATTTTATTGATGCCTGCAGGACAATGATCACTGCCTCACAAAAATCTTTCTGCTGAATATAATCAAAAGGAAGTCTCTTTCCTAACTCCTTAAGCTTTTCCTCTGCTTCTCTGATAATCCCGTTAAGGCCGATTGCAAGTACTTTCTCGTAGTTGGGAACACCCTGGTCCGACCATTGCGACCACAGCATGGTACCTTCATACACCCAGTATTTTTCAAGATCCGGGGAACCGGCAAATGCTCTTTTTCTTATATCACTTACTGTTTTCCCACCCCAGTACTCAACAATCCTGTCGAGTTCCTTTCTACCCGCATCATCAACCAGCGCCTTCCCCTCATCGCCATGGAGCAGTCTGTGCACCGACTTCCAGTTTTGCTCAATCGGCCAGAAGACTGCATCCGGAGAAGATGCATAATTTCCCACTATTTTCTCCCAGTCACGGATATATATGGTCATATTGAGAAGTACATGTTCAAGTGCCTTGGCTTGACGAATCACAGTCGGCTCACCTTCGGTCATTTTGTAAGACTCAGTCAGCAGGCTGTTCCTCTCCAGACAAACCTTTACGCCCGGCCGGTAGATCTCCTGGTTTCCCTCAGTCTCTTGGCCCCTGCGAACGTTACGCACCGCCTTAATACTGATCTTTTCATTCAAGTGTTCAACCTTTTCAGATTTTGCTGTTCCCATTGTATTTGCCCCTTCAATGCTTTTATGATAATTTCTTGCAAAATAACTTTAGGGTTTCCCGGCAGAGACTGCATCTGAAAGAAGCGTAGCAACTTCTTTAATTTCTCTCATCCTGTCAAAATTTCGATCATGGCCTGCTAGAAACCACCTGAGCGTCATATGAGTAAATGCTCCCAAAAACATATTTCTGAAAACCCTGATGTTAATATTCTGAACACCTTCCTCATTGCTAATGATTTCCTGTACCAGTTTTTCAAGTTCGATCACGTATTTATACTGACTTTTGTATGCACGGGATTGATAAAAACGGCGGTTAAATTGAATCATGGTTAAAAAGACCACGACAAAATTCGGATGATCCAAATACTGCTGAAAATAGTTCTGCATGAAAAGCCACAACTTTTTTTTGGGGTTGTTACTGCTGAAGGTCTGTTTAAGTTGTTCTATGTGTTCCCTGAAATGCTCTTCTGGAATAGAGAGTAGAATATCCTCCTTGTTTTTGAAATACTCATAAACTGTTCCCTCCGCCACACCAGCCCTGCGAGCGATTTCCGCAATGGTCGCCTTGGCATACCCTTTCTCGGAAAATGCCCGAACTGCTGCTTGAAGAATACGTTTCCTTTTATCCGCAGACTGGTTTTCGGTACGGTATTTGCGCAATAGCATTTGATCGAGAAGTTGCATAATTTCTTCCAGGTCTAAAACAGCATCAGGCTTTTCTCTGGTTACGAAATACCGGATCGCCTCATAATCCATGAGACCAAAAATGATGTCCCGAACCAGCCCTATGTTCATGTCCGCCCTGAAAACCTTCTCCCTGACACCTTCGTCAAGAATGGACGAAAGGATTCCAGCATACTTTCGAACCAGTTTGTAGGCATCTGATTGATAAAAATTCCTGTTGTTTCTACAGTCAAACAGCACCAGACTCATAAATTCTCTGTTTATATCGCTGTATCGCAAGTGGGCCCAGACAAGTTTACGTAATTTGTTATGGGCGCCGCTGATCCCCTGCTGGTGTTCGTCAAGGAAAAGGAAGTATCTGGCCATATGTCGCTCAGCAACCGAAAACAGCAGATCAACCTTTCCCTTAAAATGCAGATAGATGGTTGGTTCTGTGACGCCTGCTTCTTGAGCTATCTCGTTCAACCTGGAACCCTCGAATCCCTTCCGGGTCATCATTCTGGAAGCAGCGCTTAAAATATTTTGCCTGGTTAGCCTCGTAGCTGGTTTGTTTCTGCTCATTTTTTGCCCATTTCACTTTTTTTTGTATGGAATCAACATTGATGAACTCGCAATATCGCCCTATCAGACTTTTTTACGAAACCACCAACATTAGTCTTATTCAGTTTCAATCCTAAATAGCATTTCACTAAACTATCTGTCAAGCTTTTTCTGTTAAATTATCCCTAGTTTAACCCCATTCTGAACACAACTACAGAGTGTAAAGGAGGTGCTTTATACTTGATAAACTTAGGGTAAGATAGTCTACCTCCTCCACATGTGACTTGCAGCAACCGAGAGGGAGGCTGCAAGCTCGAACAATCAACCTCTCATCAAGGGCAGTTTAGGGAGACCTGAACTGCCCTTTTGACATTTCAACTTGACATTTCCTTCCAAAGTCAGATAATTATTTAATTTTGTAATCGAAGGCCGTGAATCTTATGAGGTAACCATGACAAATCTACTCCACAGGTTTACCAAGGCTGCTAAGGTAGTATCATCCGACAGCACCCCAATACGGGAATGTGTTTATGGAGCCTATCGTGACCATCTAAGCAATATTATTTCGGATGATTTGCCAGAAGAGATACAGATCATTTATGAATCTGTCAGTGATAGGTTAACATCGATAGAACCGCCCGGCGATATTGGAATTGACGAGGTAAACTATCTTGCCAGAGACATTTTATATATGGCAGATGCGGTACAGGCACATTATAAAAAGTCGTAATTAAATATTCTTTAATTGAATTAAGTTGAAAGACAAACGCAGATTACCTAAATCCAGGAACCCACACTATTTCTTTTCGATTCATCCGCCTTGAAAAAGCAACTTCTTATCTTTTTTTCATTCGGCCCGCAACCTCGGCAGAAGAGGCTGCCAGGCTCATCGGCGGCTAAATCCGGATGAGGAGTCACTTCGTGGGGAAAAAGGTTGCCATATACCGGGGGAGTTTTAATCCGCCGGGTCGCCGTCACCGGCTTGT
>JAUXBI010000103.1 GCA_030619435.1 Syntrophaceae bacterium | reverse complement strand
TTCACTATTTCCGTAATCGGCATTCCCGCTTTTTCAATGATAATTTCATCCGTATCATAAAATGGGAGTTTCAATCTCTCTGAAAGTCTCTTTCCCACCTCTGTTTTTCCCGTGCAGCGATATCCTGTTAAAATAATGTTTTTCATATGTACAACTTTTTGAATTCACCCCAGAAAGCCGGGAAAGATTTTTTCACGCACTTTTTATCTTTTATCTTTATCCCCGGCACCACGAGCCCCGCCACGGCGAAACTCATTGCGATCCGATGGTCATTGTATGTCTCGATCTCAGCGCCGCGCGGAACTCCCCCTCTGATAATGAGACCATTGGCCGATTCCTCCGCGTCAATACCTGTCCTGTTTAATTCATTGACCAGCGCTTCAAGCCTGTTGCTTTCCTTTAAACGCAAATGAGAAACATTCTTTATCACCGTTACCCCTTCTCTGAAAGCCGCGAGAATGGCAAGGGACGGAACCATGTCGGGCATGTCCGACATGTCGAACTCATAATCTCCCCTGTTCAGTCCCTTTCCGGTTACTTCCACAAAGTCTTCACATCTGGAAACACGGCATCCCAGCGACTCGATTATCCGGAGAAACGCAATATCTCCCTGGCGTGTCTCCGGGTTTATATTTACAACCTTGATCTTTCCTTCTGTAAGCGCCGCCGCGACAAAAAAGTAAGACGCGCTCGACACATCCCCTTCAATCAGGTATTTTCTGCCGGTATATCCCTGTTGTGCATTTACTTTGAATTCATTTTGCCCCCGTTTTTCGACCTCCACACCGAAATGACGCATTACGTCAATTGTCATATCGATATACGGCATGGAAAAGGTCTTACCCCGAAGTTCAAGCTCTACATCTCTTTGCGAATAAGGGGCGGATATAAGAACAGAGGATATATATTGACTGCTCTCGGCATCTGTAAAGACTACTCTTCCACCGCGCAATCCGCCACCCTGTACAGTAACCGGCGGATAACCATTAACACATTGAGAAACAACTCCCAATGTTTCCAGTGCGTCAAGAAGGGGTTTTACAGGCCTTTCTCTGAGGCGGCTGCTTCCATCCAGCGTTACATGCCCACTACCGAGCGACACCAGCGTTGTCAGAAACCTCAGGGCCGTACCGTTGTTTCCCAGGTGGATAGTCTTTCCCGGATCTTCTATCCTGCCGTCTGTCCCCGTCAAAATGATATCATTCTTCGCCATAAGTATATCGGCACCGAGAGAACGAAGGGCATTGATCAGGTATTTCGTATCTTCCGAGAGCAGCGCATTACGCAGAAAAGATTTTCCCCCGGCAAGCGAGGCAATCACTAATGCCCTCTGTGTGTAGCTCTTCGAACCAGGCACTGTAACCGATGCGTTAAGATTATTTATTTGTCTTATCTCTTTCATTTGTCAGCTTTTCCAATACAACTTGCTTCATTAAATCAAGTGGCGGCCGGAGCCCCGTCCATATCCTTATCTGCTCCGCCCCCTGATATATAAACATGGGAAGACCCGATATAACAGAAC
Organism: Syntrophaceae bacterium; assembly: GCA_030619435.1. GTDB lineage: Bacteria > Desulfobacterota > Syntrophia > Syntrophales > UBA2210 > UBA2210. Next base: position 4,966 of record JAUXBI010000103.1, on the reverse strand, counting down.
ATCCCGCTTCCCGGGCATCTTTCAAAAGTCTTGTTTCTAATGGATTGTATATCATGTCCATAACACACCCAAAATTGGAGAGCACCTCTGCCCCCACAGGAGATATTTCCATATTGGGAAACATTCCCGCGGGTGTGCTGTTAATCAGACAATCCGCATTGATTTTTTCCACTTCCGAAATCGGACAAGATTCGCATCCGAATTCTTTCGCCAGTTTTTCACCTTTCGCTACAGTCCTGTTCAGGACAACAGGATTTCCACCTTCCTGTAAGATGCCGAAAACCGCCGCCCGTGCCGCCCCTCCGGCCCCCAGTATAGCAAAGGTCTTTCCCTTAATTTCTATAGATTCTTTCAGCGCGAGTGTAAATCCTGTCCAGTCGGTATTGTCACCTTTAAGTTTTCCGTCAGTAAAGGTCAGTGTATTGACGGCGCCTATCATTCCGGAGCTTTCGCTTACCTCGTCGAGATAGTCCATGATCGCGGTCTTGTGAGGAATAGTTATGCTCGCTCCCCGGATATTCATATCTTTATTCTTCCGCGTGATTTCCCGGGCGTTCTCCACGCGTATCGCGATATAGCGCGCGTCCATCTTCATTTTTTTTAAAGCCGCGTTGTGCATCACCGGGGACAGGCTGTGCTCTACCGGGTTTCCAAAGAGGGCATATATCTTTTTGTTATTTTTCATGATGTAAAATCGTGTCAATCTCTTTTGTTTCTTTTACGGTCAGCTGGCCGGGGGCGGACTGTGCCCCCGCTTCGAGGGAGGCAAAACTGAGATATGAGCCGAACAGGGGCGACGCAACCCTGCTCACCCTCCCCTTCGAACCCATGCAGAAGGCTATAATATCGCGTTTCAGTTTTCTGACATGATTAACCAGTTGCAGTATGACAAGATTGTCTTCCATGAGGTTGGCAAACGTAACAACCTTGACGATATCCGCCCCTTTTTCAGTGCATTCATTATAAATATCAAGCAGCCGCGTATATGCCGGCGTTCCGTTAAAGTCGTGATGGGAAACAATCAGCTTTGTTCGATGGTTGCATCTCTCTATTGTTTCATGAATCTCTTCCAGAAAAGCCTTTTCCGTACTCATTTCCATGTCAATAAAATCTGCCCCCAGAATAACAGCTTCACGCAGCAGATCCACCCTCTCATTTTCTTCTCCCGTAAAATATCCCCCTTCATCCCGCTTTCTGTTTGTTACAAGAATCTTCCCCCTGCTCGCGGAAAGCAGCTGCTTTAAGTTTACGTGTTTTATTGAATCGATCCGCAGTTCAACGATATCGGCTAACGGGAACGTCCGCTCCATCTGTTTTAATGCTTCTTCATTGTCCTGTGCTACAACAGGAATACAGATCACGACTTGCTGTCTCCCCTCGGATACGATCCCAGTATTTTGACGAATGTGCACTTGTCCTGAAGACTTTTCAGGCATTTTACAATCTCCTCATCCTTCGCGTGACCGTCAAAATCGACAAAAAACAGGTACTCCCACATCCGGCCTCGAATGGGATGCGATACTATTTTCAACAGATTAATTCCCTTTTCGACAAAGGGCTGCAATGAATGATAGAGCGCGCCCGGCTCATGACGCGTCCCGAACAGAACCGATGTCTTGTCCATGCCGGTTGGCTCATTTGCCCCTTTACCGATAACGAGAAACCGCGTCATATTTGATGAATAATCTTCAATACCCCCGGCAATAATATTCAGTCCATATTTCAAAGCGGCCTCGCGACTGCCGACAGCGGCGATCTTATCGTCTTCAAGGGCCATCTGTACGGCTTTTGCCGTACTCTCCACCTCGTGGAGGGAACATAGCGGCAGATTTTTCCTGAGCCAGCCCTGACACTGTGCCAGTGCCTGGGGATGTGAATAGACCTTCTTCAATCCATCCAATCCCGTTCTTATTGATATCAGGGAATGGCTGATCGGAAGATAGATTTCATTTATGATTTCCAGTGGCGTTGAAATCAGACAATCCAGGGTAAGCTTAACCGTTCCCTCAAGGGAGTTCTCTACCGGCACCACCCCCAATTGTGCTTCCCTTTTTTCCACCCGGTCAAAGACATCGAGGATGCCCGACTGTGGTGATAAAAGCACACTCTTTCCAAAATGCGATTCGGTGGCCAGATGGCTGAATGACGCATCAGGTCCCAGGTAGGCAACTTTCAGGGGCAACTGAAGGGCTCTTGATGCCGACAGTATCTCACCGAAAATCTTTCTCAAAGATTCTTCGGGCAACGGTCCCGTGTTGATTCCGCACAGATCCCGGAATACTTTGCTTTCCTGTGAGGGATCGTAGATCTCCATGTCTTGCCCTGTTTTCAACTTCCCGATTTCTATCGACAATTTTGCTCGTTCGTTTAACAACTCTACGATCTGTTTATCTATTTTATTAACTTCATCCCTCATGTATTTCAGTGATTTTCCTGTCATTATCTCAATTCCTCGATCGTTTCGCGGATAAGTTTCTCTTCTACCGAGCCGTTGATGAACGGAACACCCAGTTTTCTCAACAATACAAAATGTATTAAATCACCTTTTTTCTTCTTATCCGTTTTCATTCCTGACATAATATCCGTGGTTTTGACGGATTCAGGAATTTTGTCAAGAAGCCCTGTGTCTTTAATAAGTTTTTCGATCATGTCCCGTTCTCTGGTCGACAGGTGGTTCCTTTTTTCGGATATTCTGGCCGCTGCAACCATGCCGACCGATACGGCATTGCCGTGCGATATTGTATATCCCGAGGCTGTTTCAATTGCATGGCCCAGGGTATGACCAAAATTGAGAATCCGGCGTATACCCGCGTCTTTCTCGTCTATTTCAACAATTCCTCCCTTTATTTTACATGCTCTCTCGACTATTGTTTCGAGAATATCCGCGTTTCGATTCCTAATTGCTTCGCCCTCCCGTTCCAGCAAATGGAAGAGTTCAACATCGTCAATAATACCGCATTTGATAATCTCCGCCAGACCGTTATTGAATTCTTCATCCGGGAGTGTCTCAAGAAACTTAAGATCCGTAAAGACCATCTTAGGCTGAAAAAACGTCCCCAGCAGGTTTTTTCCCTCGGGTAGATCTATTCCTGTCTTCCCCCCTATGCTGCTGTCCACCTGCGCCAAGAGACTGGTCGGTACCTGGATATAAGGTATGGATCTCATATATATAGAGGCAATAAATCCGACCATATCACCCGTTACACCTCCGCCAAGAGCGATCAATGCAGAGCTTCTATCTACCCCCATTTCAATAAGTTTTCTTACGATAGAAGAAACGGTGTCAATATTCTTTGAAGCTTCCCCTGCGGGAAACTCGATCAAATCTGCCGGCAAATCCACCCCTCTCAGCATTTTCAGAAACTTCCCCCCGTAAATGGAAGATACATTGGAATCCGAAATGACTATATATCGCCGGGCCACATTTTTTTTCGCAATAAGAAGCCCGATACGATCAAAAATGTTGTTCTCAATAAATATGTCATAAGAAAGATTGGAGCGCCTGTCGAGATTTACCCTTATTTTTTTCATTGCGATACCTTCATTTCATGCCTCATGAATTGTTCAAGCTTCCTCACTTCGTCCATGAGCCTGTAGAACTTTTCCGGCTTGAGAGACTGCCCTCCGTCAGAAACGGCCTTTTCGGGTTCAGGATGAACCTCGATCATAACACCATCCGCCCCTACAGCCAGAGCGCCTCTTGTCAGCGGCTGGATATATCTCCAGTGACCGGCCGCATGGCTGGGATCAATGATTACCGGCAGGTGGGTCAGTGCCTTTAGAACCGGTACCGCGCTGATATCCAGCGTGTTGCGGGTTGCCGTTTCAAAAGTACGGATTCCTCTTTCACACAGAATAACATCATCATTCCCCGATGAAATGATATATTCAGCGGACATGAGAAGTTCCTCTATGGTTGTCATCATTCCACGCTTGAGGAGTACCGGCTTTTTTGCCTTACCCACCTTCTTCAACAGTGCAAAATTCTGGACGTTTCGGGCGCCTATCTGCAATATATCCGCGTACTCTTCCACTATATCCACTTCCGAAGTGTTGAGCACTTCCGTGATAACAGGCATCCCCGTCTTTTCTCCGGCCTCTTTTAAAAGCTTCAGGCCCTCTTCTTCCATTCCCTGGAAACTGTAAGGGGAAGTCCTCGGTTTATATGCACCTCCTCTTATTATGTCGGCCCCGCCCTTTTTTGCTATGAAAGCGCTTTCCATCATCTGTTCTCTGCTCTCTATGGAACAGGGACCGGCCATTACGACAAAACCTGTTCCGCCGATTTCCACGTCGCCGACCCGGATAACGGTATTCCCCTCTTTAGCCTCCCGGCTTGCCAATTTGTAAGGCTTCAGAATGGGAATTATTTTCTCGACGCCCGTAAGAGACTCAATAACCTTTAAGTGCTCTTTCCCCCGATTGTCTCCCACAGCGCCTATGATCGTGCGTTCGACACCTGAGGATGGATGAGCCATGTAACCAACTGATTTAATCCAGCTGACAACTCTCTCGATTTGTTCATTCGTTGCATTTTTTTTCATTACAATTATCACTTTTCAAAACCCTCCTTTTAATAATAAAAAAGCCATGGTGTCTAATCACCATGGCTTCACAAACAAAAAAGCCACGGTGCAGGATCTCTCGACCTACCCATGGCTTTTAGATTTTATCTTTTTTAGAGTGTTACTTCCTCCTCAGCGCCGGGCAGACCTGTGCACCAAAATACCAAAAGTAACCAAAATAGCTGTTAAGATAACTATGTCCGCCCATAAAGAAACTCCTCTTTCCAAAATCAGATTGTGATAAGAGCATAGATCTCAGACTATGTCAAGATTATTTTTCAACAATGTCAGAAGCACGTAATCTGTCCGGAGTTGTAGCACGTAATCTGTCCGGTTTATAATGGTCACCGGGAGGTGGCCAATGAGATGGACAGAGACATTACAGGAGATCCGGAAGATGC
>JAUXBI010000213.1 GCA_030619435.1 Syntrophaceae bacterium | reverse complement strand
TCCAGAAGAAAAATTGACCATTTCAAAACCCATCACCTCTACCATGGAGAGATTGTATCACCAGAAAAGTATACTGTCCTTGATGAGGTATTGATCACCATAATGAGAAAGCCTCACTCCTATACAGGAGAGGATATCATAGAGATAAACTGTCACGGCGGTCCGATTATCTTGCAGGCTATCCTGAGTGAGGTAATAAAGGCAGGAGCACGTCACGCAGAACCTGGAGAATTCACCAGAAGAGCTTTCCTGAATAACCGCCTCGATCTTTCGCAGGCGGAAGCGGTTTCTGATATGATAGCGGCCAGGACCAACAGGGGCCTTGATCTGGCCATCTCCCACCTTAAGGGAAATTTATCGAAGAAAGTACAGGCTTTCCGCTCATCCATTATCGATATTCTCGCACTCCTTGAGACCTCTATAGATTTTCCCGAAGAGGATATTGAAATACTGCTTACCTCCAACCTTGCCGGAAAGATTCAACTTATAATAGATGAACTGAGAGAACTGCTTTCGACCTACCATGAGGGTAAAGTCTACAGGGATGGTATAAGCGCCGTCATTGCTGGAAAACCGAATGTTGGAAAATCGAGCCTTTTAAACAGACTCCTCGGTGAAAAGCGGGTCATTGTCACTCCCATCCCGGGAACAACGAGAGATTTCATAGAGGAAGTTGTCAACATCAAAGGGATACCGGTAAAGCTTTCCGATACGGCCGGGATAAGAGATGCTGAAAACATTATCGAAAAAGAGGGTGTTGAGCTGGTCTGGAAAAAGCTCTCATCGGCTGACGTTGTCATTATAGTCCTTGATGGAAGTGAAAAGCTAGCCGGAGAAGATCTTGAAATAATCAAAAAAAATAAAAGTAGAAATTGTGCCCTGGTCATAAACAAATCAGATCTTACACATATTCTAACTGACCAGGAACTCGACAGTTTCCTGCCAGATATCAGGCCCTTATGGATATCGGCAAAATATGGTGAAGGTCTCTCCGCCCTGAAAGACCAGATTCACTCCTTGATCATAAGCGGTACAGATGATCACCGGTCAGAAATTATAATAACAAATCTCCGTCACAACACCGCTCTTGAAAAAACTGCCGATCTTCTTTCAAAGGCCAGAGGAAATGTACTTGAGGGCATATCTCCTGAATTCGCTGCTCTCGACCTAAGGGAATCCCTTGAAAGCCTGGGCGAAATCGTCGGGGAAACGGTAAATGAAGAGGTGCTGGACAGAATATTTTCAACCTTCTGTATAGGAAAGTAACCTGCTATCAATCCATCTCCATTCCCTCAAGAAGGGCCATTACATTCTGACCCAGAACCCGATGATTATATCCACCTTCCAGAATGGCGAAGTAGCCGCCTTTATTTTTCTGACTCGCCTTCCGAACCATGCGCCCGATCTCAGTGTAATCGGAGGTGCTAAGAAGACCTCCCCAATCTTCCACATGGTTGTCGAAACCGGCAGAGATACCGATAATATCCACTTCCTCAGAAAACAGGTTTTCTTCCACTTTTTTCAGATACTCACCCCCGGAAGATGATGACGGATTATAAAGAGTAACAAACCCAGTACCGCCCAGGAGATTTACTGTTCCATCCCCGAAGTGAAGATCAATATCCAGAACAATGGCCTTTTCGATCATACCATCCTGCCTCAACTTTTGTATGGCAATGGCCATATTGTTGAAAAAACAAAATCCCCACGAATTATCGAATGATGCATGATGTCCTGGTGGCCGGATAAGAGCAAAACAGGGTTCCTTCAAGCCGGTCATAGCTGCCTGAATGGCTCCACCTGCTGCCAGGGCTGCTATATCGTATAAGCCTGCCCCGGCTACATAACTAATGTGACGCTCACTATGCACGGCAGCAATATCCTCTTTATCAGCAGGAATCGCCTCCACAAAGGTAACCCTGTCGCGTATCACATCAACAACGGCCTCTATCCGTCCTGAAGCCGCCGCGGGATCGCCGCAATACTCCTGATTGAAATCTTCATGATATATTACTTTCAATGTTGCACCTCCCGGTAAATTATTGCGGAATTTTTAAACGTCTTCATTAATGATGCACTCGTAAAAAGTCTGTCATTCCCGCGTAGATCACGACATATGTCATATGGCACAATTATAGACGGGAATCCATAAAAAGCTAAGGACTTGAAAAGACTGGATTTCCGTTTTCACGGGAATGACAAAGTTGTGTATATTTCGAATTTTTACGAGACAACTATTAATACTACCAGCAAATAAGGATATTGGTCAACAACGATATTCAGTGGATTTTAAGTGACATTTTTGCTTGACTTGTCACACAACGATATGTAATGCAGTAAATACTGCAAATATATTTATCATTGAAGGATTTCCTTTATGATAATTTCAGAAAAAATAAAAAAAGGACAAGATGGACTTACAATATCTCAAAAGAGGGCATTAAAATATATCCTTGATCATTACGAAGAGTCTGTCTTCCTTTCTGCTTCAAACCTGGCCCGGAAGATCGGGGTAAGTGAGGCCACTATAATAAGACTGGCCCAGGCTATGGGATTTAAAGGGTTTCCTGAATTTAAAAGGGAGCTTCAGTCTTCCATCAAAGAAAAGATATCCACTGTATCAAGGCTTGAGCATACCGTAAGCCATATAAAGGATGAAGAAGATATTTTAATCAGAGTATTTCAAGAGGATATGGAAAATCTCTCCCAGACCCTTAAAAATATATCCATCGACACATTCATGCAGGTGGTAGCCGAGATAAGAAAGGCTGAACGCATCTTCATTATAGGCCTTAGAAGCGCGTATTCCCTGTCTATCTTTTTCGGAACGACACTACGCTACATAGGAAAGGATGTCAGGGTCTTAAAGCCTGACCATGGTGAATTCTGGGATCATGCCGTCACATGGCGAAAAAGTGATCTTGTCATCGGTATCAGTTTTCCAAGGTACGCCAAGATAACCATAGATGCCATAAAATATGCCAGGGAGAAGAGGATAAAGTGTATAGGTATAACCGATCACCTTTTATCCCCTTTGGCCCAGTATTGTAATCTCGTTCTCACAGCGAGATGTGACATAGATTCATACATTGAATCTTTCACCGCCCCTTTAAGCCTTATCAATGCCATTGTAACGGCGGTGAGTGTTAGTGATTCGGAGAAGATGTTAAAATCACTGAAAAAACTGGAAATTGTATGGAGTG
>JAUXBI010000172.1 GCA_030619435.1 Syntrophaceae bacterium | reverse complement strand
GTGCTGGAGGATATTTCAGGGGCCATAGAAACCTCTGACATTGTTATCCTGGCGGTAAAACCCCAGAATATGGAAAAAGCATTAGAGGACATAGCGGGCACCGTTGGAGACAAACTTATCATATCCATCGCGGCGGGCATTACCCTCGGATTTATAGAGGAATGCCTGGGCGAAAAAACCCGCGCAATCAGGGTAATGCCGAACACACCCGCCCTCATAGGCGAAGGCGCGACAGCTCTTGCCGGCGGCAAAAATGCCACGGACAGCGATATTGCCACAGCCCGCCGGATATTCGATTCCGTTGGAGTTACCGTCGTCGTCGAAGAAGAGCTCATCGACGCGGCCACCGGTCTGAGCGGAAGCGGGCCGGCTTATGGATTCATAATTATAGACGCGCTTGCAAGCGCCGGCGTCAACCAGGGGCTTGAAGCCTATACCGCATTGAAACTCGCGTCCCAGACCATGCTTGGCGCAGCCAAACTCTGCCTCAACGGAGACAAGACGCCGGCCCAGCTCACAGAGATGGTGACATCCCCCGGCGGCACCACAATAGAAGGCATAAAGGTGCTCGAGGCCGGAAGAATCAGAGAAACGCTCGCGGCGGCAGTAGAAGCCGCGACAAAGAGATCAAAAGAGCTGGGAAAGAAATAAAAAGCCGGAATATAGTGTGATTAACAAACTTCGAGATGTCTAATATTTTTGTCTTTACAATGGGGTGCAGCTTAATGACAGGGCTGCCCGTGTTATTGGAAAATGGAGGCGGAGGAGAGTTGCTGTGCCTTCCGATGATTTAAACCCGGGAAAGGCCCTTGCCGGAAAATTACCCGGCTGGACCGGTATGGTTGTTTCGGCCTTTGTCAGAACAAAGAATGAGGAGATATGTCATGGCATTAAAAACTGCGGAAGAATTTATTGAAAGTATCAAAAAGATGAACCCAAGGGTTTTTATGAATGGAAAGAAAATCGAAAATATCCTGGATAATCCGGTGACAAAAACCGTGGTAGAGGCCAACAAGGCAAGTTACAAGTGGGCACTTGATCCTCGGTATCAGGATATTATGACCACAATCTCCCCTCTGACGAAAGAGAGAATTAACCGATATACCCATGTATCTCAAAGCATCGAAGATCTGGTAGATAAGGCGAATGCCGGAACTTTTACCGCGGAAAACCTGGGAACCTGCATCTACAGGTGTGTGGGGTTGGATACCTTTCATTCACTCTGGGCCAACACATGGGAGATGGATCAGAAGTTAGGCACATCGTATTTCCCGAGATTTCAGAAATATCTCAAATATGTACAGGAAAATGACCTGTCTGTGGCCGGAGCCCTAACAGAGCCCAGGGGACTGAGGGACGAGGTGCTTAAAGACTGGTCTGATCCTTATCTTTCTCTGAAAGTAGTGGAGAAGAAATCGGATGGCATTGTGGTTAACGGGTGCAAGATAAATATATCAGGAGCTTATGCCAGCCACGAAATAGTTATTCTGCCACAGATGGCTCATTATGCGGGAGAAGAAGATTACGCCGTTGCATTTGCTCTTCCTGCCGACACTGAAGGGATCACCTATATATGTCAGTACACTCCTGAATCTGCGGAGAGGGAACAGGCAGATGATATATACGAGCTTGGAAATCCTGTATTCGGACAGAGAGAAACAAGCATGGTAGTTTTTGACAATGTTTTCGTGCCCTGGGAAAGGGTTTTCCACTGTGGTGAACTGGAATATTCAGGTAAACTGGTTGAGAAATTTGCCAGGACTCACAGAATGACATGTGGCGGCACATGTAAGGTAGGCTTTATGAATATTATCATCGGTGCATGCAAATTGTTGCAGGAATATAAGGGAATGAAGAAAGCACCTCATATTAACGATGAAATCATAGAGATGGTAGTATTAAGAGAAACCGCCAGGGCATGCGGTTTAACATCGGCCACTTTGGGATGTGAAGACCCGGTGGGATCAGGCGCGTTTCTTCCAAACGAAGTAATGGGCAATGTTTCCAAGTTAAATGTATGCCATTCTTTCTGGAGAGTATTGGAGCTTGCCGGGGATATAGGCGGCGGTCTGACGGTAACGCTTCCCTCCATGAAAGAACTTAAGAATCCTGAAACAAAGGATTATGTGGAAAAATATCTGGGTTTTGGCTCTCCCGCCGGGGCTGAAAACATCATGAAAGTGACCAAGGCAATTCAAAACTGGACATCCGGACTGCATGGAGTAGGCACCTACCATGGAGCAGGTCCTGTCATGACACAAAAGATCATGCTGAGCAAACTGGTCGGCTATGATAAAGAGGTCGAGCTGGTTAAAAAAGCTCTTAACATTAAAGATTAAGCCTCTCGACTGGAACAGCACTATAAATTGTGCTAAAAATGGGGTAAAGCATTATCGTGTGCATCACAGTAACGATGGATTCGCCGGAAAACGGATATTATGAAGGAGTTGTAAATCATGAGTGAAAATAAAAAAGAAGAGACTTATCCGGAATCTTTAATGTCTTTCTGGATGAAGTCGGCAACGGATTTCTGGGAATCGACGTACCGGATGTGGCCCGGTGGCTCTGAGCCGTTTCAGTCAGAAGGGTTAAAAAAGCAATTTCAGAGATTAGAATCAGCACCCAAAATGTGGAAATCATTTGTTTCGACCTTAAGTACACCGGAAAACGTGAATGCCATGATTAAAGGGGTAGATATACTGCCGGAAGCAATATTACAGACACTTCAGTCAGGATGGGGAGGATATTCCGATTTACAAAAGGAATGGCTGGAAAAGGCATCAAGGATGGGAAAACGATCGGAAGCCTATAAATTTGAGAATATTGATAATGATCTATTCAAGACCTGGGCCGAAGTTTACGAAAAAGAATTCAGACAATTCCTGAATGTTCCGCAGATAGGCTTAACCCGCTTTTATCAGGAGAGAATGGGCCAGACATTAGACCGTTTCAACCTTTTCGAGATTGCTATGTCTGAATTTATGAACCTGTTGAATCTGCCTATGGAGAAATCTGCGAAAGCTATGTCTGAAAAACTGGAAGAGGCAACAGAAAAGGGAGAACTATCTGAAAACTTTGAAAAATACTATAGCGAGTGGATAAAAATATTAGAAGGACATTACATGATTCTTTTTAAATCAACCGAATACATACAAGTTTTGAACAATGTTCTTGATGCCGGGGAAAATTACTCTTTAGCCAGAAATCATTTAATTGAAGACATCCTGCAATCTTCCCCCGTTGCAACCAATAGGGATATGGATGAACTTTGTAAGGAAATTTATCTCTTGAAGAAGGAAGTTAAGAAACTTTCAAAAAAGGTAGCCGGCTTAAAATAACCAACTGTTCTGAAATGGAGGCGTCTGATGAGCGAGCCTAAGATTCCCATAGATCTTATCGTGAAAAAGTTGGCTGAGGACAGTGAGAAGGTATACAAGTCTGCCCAAAAGGCCTCCGAGGTCTTGCTCGGTCCACTTAATACGGAAATTGCGACCACTCCTCATGAAATTGTTTATGAGGAAGACCGGATCAGGGTGAAACATTATAAACCAGAAACAGGCGCTAAATTAAAAACGCCCCTTTTGCTGGTTTATGCCTTGATAAACAGGGAAACCATGCTTGATCTACAGCCAGGAAGGAGTGCGATCCGGAATTTTCTCAATGAAGGTGTCGAGATTTATATGATTGACTGGGGTTACCCCACCCGGAAGGATCGATGTTTGACCATTGATGACCATGTGAACGGATATATAAATAATGTTATTGATTTTATCCGTGAGAGGCATAATCTTTCCAAAATCAACCTGATGGGGATCTGTATGGGTGGAACTTTTTCTGTCATGTACAGTGCGCTGCACCCCGAAAAGATCAAGAATCTTGTTACTACAGTTACCCCTGTAAATTTTGATACAGATACCGGGCTTCTTCATGTCTGGATGAAGTCGATCGATGCTGATAGAATGGTGGATACCCTGGGCAATATCCCCGCAGATATGATGAATTTTGGATTTTTACTTCTTAACCCGGCCCGCTTGATGATTGACAAATATGTCGGGTTCTTACAAAATG
>JAUXBI010000107.1 GCA_030619435.1 Syntrophaceae bacterium | reverse complement strand
TTGCGCTTGGCATAATTGGGAAAGCAGTAGTGAACTCTGCGTAGCCTACTTCTACATCGAAGAATTTTCTTGCCGCTTTTTCAGAAAGGCCGGTACCTCCAATAAAATAATTGTTTATTTTAGTAGCCGCCCCATTAAAAAACCCCGGATAAACTCGATCTTCTTTACCCAGAAGGTTGTTTGCCAAAATCCTCCCCATAGGAACAGCGTTTGTTGCAAGTTTACCGGAAAGCACTTCGCCTGTAATTCCGCTTGTAAATTGACAGCAGTCGCCAACAGCATAAACATCTTTCAGGTTGGTTTCCATTTTGTTATTGATAACGATACCATCTCTCTCAATTTGTAAATCAGTATCTTTAAATAATTCAACACTGGGCCTCATTCCTACAGCAAATACGACAAGACCTGAAAGTTTGTTATCAGCTTTGCTACAATCATCTAATTGGTTAAAATGAATGACTTGCATGTTTTCAAGTAAAACGCCTTCAACCTCTTCAGTTCCTTTTAAGGCTGTCACTTTATTTTTCAAATGCAGATTAATCCCGGATTTAATGAGTGATGCCTGAATTTCTTCTGCAATTTCATAGTCAACCATATTTGGTAATACATAGTCTTCCATGTCAACAAGGTGAGTTTCTACTTTTCGTTCATTCAATGCTTGAGCAAGTTCTATTCCGATAGCTCCCGCTCCAACAATAACGGCTTTTCCCAAACCATTATCAATTAATTCTATTATTTCTTTAAGGTCTTCTTCTGTTTTAAACGTCATAACGCCTTTTAATTTGTGTCCTTCAATAGGAGGCATTACCGGTGAAGCTCCTGTTGCAATAACAAGTTTTTCGTAAGCAATCTCACCGTTTTTTTCAGTTTCCACAGTTTTAGCATCAAAATCCACTTTTATAACTTTGTCCCTTATAAGTTCAGCTTTTTCATCAGTAACAACGGCATCTTTCTTGAGGGTTTTCTCAAATGATAACAATCCTTCTATTGCATAGGGCATCGCACAATATATCATTGAATGATCTTCAGGCCTGATAATACCAACTTTCATTTTGTCTTGAATGGTTTTGGCAATTGTGATTGCAGCAGGTCCACCACCGATGACTAATAAATCGAATTTGTTCAATTTTCTGTTTCCTCTCTTATTCTTAAAATTTCTATTTCTGGAATTGAACAGCGAGCGCATTTCCCGCTGCTTGCGGCAGGGTTAGTGAGCGAATAAAAAATAAACATTTCCCTTAACAATCGGAGGTTCTCCGCAACTTGTCGGAGTTACACGGGATTGCAGGGAGCTTCAATGTCCAGATCCTTACGGACGGGATATCTGCTGATCCAGGTTCCGCTTGTCCAATTTGTCTTTCATATATACGAAAGACTACTGCGCATCACTCATATCTGCCTCTATATAAGGGTTGTGATATATTCTGATTCTAATATATAACTATTCCGCTCCCGATTGTCAAGCGGATGGGCAAGTGACCGAATGCTTAATGCCGGCATGATGAATCGTATCAAACTTCTCTACCGACAGAAAGATTCCTTTGCCTCTTGGCAAGATCCGATATTACTGCAAATGAATCCCCTTGGCCTCAGTTTCCCCTTAATATTCATAACGAACCGTTCCCATCACTATGTCGTTGTCTTGGAAGTAGTAAAAGATTGAGGTATTCTCGAATGTTGATCCTTCCTCTCCCCATATGCCGGCATATGACAATGTGAGGGAAAGACCATTTTGAAAATCATATCCTATCTCCGGCCAGAATATTTTTCCTCCATGCCGCGTCTCGAAGATACCTTTGATTGCCGTTGTTATACGACCATCAAAATAACTGTCTTCAAATTTACAGGTAATGATATCTGTAAAGGATGGAGACTGCAAACCACTACCCAAATATCTTGACTGGAACCATTCAAATGTTAAAACCGATTCACCTTCATGCCCATCTATAAGCCTGTCCAGGGGAATGAAGTAGTTAAATCCGGCGGCATAGGATATGTACTGAGACCTCTCAACCTTAAACGGAAGGGTCAAGCTTGCATAATCCTGTTCAACGATCCCCATCTTGTCGGGAGAATAGATGGCCTCAAATTGCATAACAAAATCACCCAGCGTCGCGGAGAAATCCACGCCGAACATACTGACAACATAGGATTGCGGTTTCACCAGAATCGCGGCATCGGGCAAAACACCCACTATCTTATATGGAAGGAAAACAGGGTCTTTATCCGGCCCGCGATATCCGCTCACAGACATATCCACCCCTCCCGAGCTGGTCGAAAGCCTGGCGCCATATCCACAGTTACCGATAGCGGCATCGAGTTCCTGCGGCTCATCGAAGACTATCGGACAGGGCAAATCCTCATTTATCGTGAATGACCAGAAATTTCCATCGGGGGCCATGATCGTGGGTATGTGCACAGGCACAAATACTGCCTCCAACGTATACTCACCCAGGAAAAACATCCCGGATATGGAGGGAACTCCGGCTTTATTTTCATCATCATCCCTGAAAATCAGTTCGCGCAGATCGTATGGGTTGAAATATGATGTCGGATTGAAGGCATCGGCCGTGCCCCAGCCGTATATCTGGTTTCCAACGCGCAGCCTGAAGTTTTCCGCGCCATAGTTTAGGTATAATTCATCAAAGCACAGTTCGCCTTCTCGGGAGGAGATTCTCAGGTTTCTTGATACCCCGCGCTCGGCTGAGTAAGCGTACGTTTCCTCTGCGTCCTTATTTAAATATGTCTGGAACAGATACAGATTTGAAACGGCAAAAAGAAAGGTGTCCTCCGTCCCGTATTTGATCTCAAGACGATTTCTGATCTCGTTCTTCTTGTTCGCGTCCTTGAAGTTCTGACCGGTGCCGGTATTGAAAAAACTCTGAAACTCTATGAACCCGCTGTAGGTAAATTCCGGGCTGATCCCCTCCCCTTCCGCCATTTCCGGCTCTTCATCATGGATATCCTGAGACTCTTCCTGCGCGCCCACTTCCTTATCGAGGACATGTGCTTCGGCCTGCAGACGGTCCGTGGATTCACCGGGAGAGAATTCTCCCGCCTCTATGACACGGAGGTCGAGAGTCTTGATAAAAACGGGCTTTCCCTCCGCTTCCCGGTACCGGCGCGCCACAAGCCCAGCTTCAGCGGCATCTTCGTACACACCGAGGAAAACCGAATACCACTGCCTACCCGAGGGGTCCTCCCATGAATAGATATCCGGCTTGTATCCCCTACCCTTCAGTCTTTCCAATATGTCCCGCGCGTTTTTTTCGTCGCGACACGCAGATGCTTGAACGGCATACACAGGTACCGTCTCATTCGAAAAATTGGATTTCACGAATATTCCTGCAGGAGGGGTGGGTTCCGAGGCGTGGGAACAGCCGTCAGAATCTACAGATAGTAGTCCCGGATTGATGAGAGTAAGGGCGACAAGAAACGCCAGCCATGTTGTTCGGAAACACATGTTCATCACTGTACCCGGCATCCATGTGACCGTTTGGAACCGAAGGGGGGATTACCCCCAAACCGGGAAGATCATACACTAAACCGTATGGCAAGTATATCCCCATCTTTGACTATATAGTCTTTTCCTTCCAGGCGAAAACGTCCTTTGTCATGAACCCCTTTTTCGGAGCCGCATTCGATCAAATCGTCATAGGAAAAGCACTCGGCGCGAATAAATCCCCGGGCGAGATCTGAATGAATAACGCCTGCGGCCTCAACCGCGGACTGGCCTTCCTGAATATTCCAGGCCCTTACCTCATCCGTTCCGACGGTAAAGTAGCTGATAGAGCTGGAAATCTTATACGCCGACCCTTTTAAGCGATCCCTGGCAGATTTCTTTATCCCCATGTCTTCCATGAAAAGCTGTCTCTCATCATCATCCAGAGAGGACAGTTCCATTTCAAAGGTTCCGGCAAATTCGATCGCGGCGTGTTTTTCACCGATCTCTTTCAACAGTTCCTGATTTTTCCCGAACATATCCTCGCTTGAGTTCAGCACAATCAAAAGGGGTTTTGCCGTTAGAAACTGGAACCCGCTCATCATCTTTTGTTCGTCTCTGCCAAGTTCTAATTCCGCAATGTGTCTGCCATCGTTCAGGCAATCCAGAATCTTCTGCAGGATATTTTCCTCCAGCTGAGATGCGGGCGTTTTCTGCCCCCGTTTATGGCTGAGTTCGATCTTTTCCAGTCGTTTTTCACAGATTATCAGATCGGAAATCAACAGCTCTGTTTCCATCTGTTCAATATCGCTGACCGGCGTGGGGGTCTCCTCCAGAACATTCGTGAAGTTTCTTACTACCAGCGCCAGCGTATCGACATTTCTCATCATTCCGATGGAGGCATCCGGAAATGATGCTTTCCCCGCTGAATCACGCGCAAGTCCCGCGAAATCTACAAACTGCACTGTCGCGTAGATTGTCTTTTGAGGTTTATACATCTCAGAAAGGCGCGTTATCCTTTCATCAATGACATCCACAACAGCGACATTCGGCTTGGACGCCGCATCCGCATATGCTGTAACTTCCGCCGCGCGCCCTGTCAACGCGTTAAAAATGGTCGTCTTACCGGAATTCGGCAGACCGATTAAGCCTATCTCCATCAATCCTCCAATTTTTACATGAATACAGCCCACAGGATAGCATAAAGAATTGCGGGCAGAAAATTCCCTATACGTATTTTTGTTATTTTCAAAAGGTTCATGCCTATCCCTACGATAAGCAACCCGCCAGTGGCTGTAACAGCGTTGAGAACATCCGGATCCTGCATAAACAACAGGTGTGACGCAAGAAGGGTAACGCTTCCCTGAACCAGAAACACGGAAATAGCAGAGAAAGCAACCCCGATACCAAAAGTTGACGCAAGGGGTATCGCTATCACGCCGTCAAGAAGAGACTTCACATAAAGCGTTGTCGAGTCTCCGATAGTGCCGTCCTGTATCGCGCCCACTATCATCATCGCGCCCGTGAGATAGAGGACGGAAGCGGACATAAAACCTTCCGCGAATGTAGAAGAGTTAGATCTGGAACGAACCTTGATCCATTCCCCAAGGCGCGCAACCCAATACTCAATTCTGAGCAGTTCACCGGTTATCGCACCAACCAGCAGACACCCGATGGTAACAATAAGATCCGTAACGGAAAGGGCCATCTTAAGACCGATAAGCACAACAGAAAGCCCAAGGGCCTGCACCATAACAGTCTTGATTCTTTCAGGAAGATATCTACCTGCAGATATTCCTATCAATCCTCCCGCAATAATAGCTGCTGTGTTAACCAGTGTTCCCGTCAAGGAGATGTCCTTTCATTGATTTGCTAATTTACCTGTCACAGAATAAATCAACAGAATCACACTTGTTGTCAGTTTTTTACTCAACAAAACAAAAAGGGGTTAACCACTACTGCAGTTAACCCCTTAATATTACTGGCGGGGTCGATGGGACTCGAACCCACGGCCTCCGGCGTGACAGGCCGGCGTTATAACCAGCTTAACTACGACCCCGCAAAAATGGTAGGCGGAACAGGACTTGAACCTGTGACATCCACGGTGTAAACGTGGCGCTCTCCCAACTGAGCTACCCGCCCATACTCGTTCAATCTCCTGTAACCAAAATTGGCAAATTAAACAAAAAAACTCTTCCTGTCAAGTGATATTTAGGCTTTCAAGCATTTACACGCATTTCTCCCGGCCCGGCAGATCCTGTTTCATATGGGTACATTTCCGTTTTGTCTTCCGGGACAAATGCCCTTTTCAGAACATCATCCACATTTTCTACGAAAACTATCTCCAGTTCTCTAAGAACATTAGCCGGTATATCGGTAAGATCCTTCTCGTTTTCGCTTGGTATGATCACTGTCTTTATATGTCCGCGATGAGCGGCCAGTAATTTCTCCTTCAACCCGCCAATAGGAAGTACCCTCCCTCTCAAGGTGATTTCTCCCGTCATGGCAAGATCACTTTTTACCTTCTTTTTAAGAAGCGAGGAGGCTATGGATGTAGCCATGGCAATTCCCGCGGACGGCCCATCCTTTGGAATGGCGCCCTCCGGAACATGCACATGAACATCCAATTCTTTATAGAAGTTCTTATCCAGTCCCAAGGCATCAGCCCTTGACCTGACATAGGTCCAGGCAGCCTGGGCAGACTCCTGCATAACATCTCCCAGCTTTCCTGTTGTCAGGATCGGTTTCCCTGTTCCCCGCATGACAGACG
>JAUXBI010000024.1 GCA_030619435.1 Syntrophaceae bacterium | reverse complement strand
TCTTGAAGGGACTGATGGTAATATCGTATTGTACTTCCTTTGACGAATATTTCCTTCCTATCAGTCTCTTTACCGCGTAAACGGTATTTTCCGGATTGGTGACCGCCTGTCTCTTGGCGACCTGCCCGACCAGACGTTCGTCGCTGTCTGTAAAAGCGACCACTGATGGAGTGGTTCTTCCTCCCTCCTGGTTTGTTATGATATTCGGATCGCTTCCTTCCATTACAGCGACACACGAATTTGTTGTCCCCAGATCTATTCCTATAATTTTACTCATTTTAATCAGACCTCCTGTGATATTCTATTTTATTTGTCTACATGTTTTGAGATGGACACCTTTGACGGTCTCAGCAATCTACCGTTCAGCAGGTATCCCTTTTCAAATTCTTCTACAACCTCGTTGTCTTTTTTCTTTTCGCCTTCCACCTGCATCAGCGCCTCATGGAAATTAGGATCGAAGCCTTTGCCGATAGCATCTATTTTCTCAACGCCGTGCCTGCCGAGCGCTGCGAGAAAGCTGTCGCGAATCAGAGCAAGCCCATCCACGAATGCCTTAAAGTCTTCCGAGTCTGACGCGTGCTCCAGCGCCCTCTCCATGCTGTCCACTGTCGGCAGAATGTCTTTGATGAGGGTTTCATTTCCATATCTTATAAAATCTTCGCGATCCCGTGCAGCTCGTTTCTTGTAATTTTCAAGCTCGGCGCAGGCGCGCAGGTACTTGTCATGATTTTCGGAAGCACTCTTCTCGGCCTCCTCCAGTTTCGCAAGGAGTTCTTTCTTTGGGGCCGGTTTGGCACGAGCCGGACTCTGTTTCCCCTTTTCCGCGTGTGTTGCTTCTTTGATCTTCATCCCTTCACCCATAAGTATATGATTATCCTCCATTTATCATGAGTTACCCTCTGCTTTTTTGAACAACCTGTAATCTACCATGTCACAGATGACATGTCCCGCTGTAATATGAGCTTCCTGAATGCGGGGCGTACTGTTGGAGGAAACGTTGAGACAATAATCTGCTATTCTTGCCATTTCTCCTCCATCCTTTCCGGTAAAGGCGACGGTTATCATTCCTAACTTGTCTGCAGCTTCGAACGCCTTCAACACATTGGGTGAAGAACCGCTGGTGCTTATGCCCCACGCTACGTCTCCTTCACTTCCGATGGCCCTTATCTGCTTGGAGAAGATCTCTGAAAAGTCATAATCGTTTGCAATGCTTGTTATGACGGATGTGTCAGTACTGAGCGCGATCGCTGGGAGGGGTGGTCTCTCTATCAGGAACCTGTTTACAAATTCCGCCGCGAGGTGTTGAGAATCCGCGGCGCTTCCCCCGTTTCCGAACAATAGTATCTTATTGCCATCGCTCAGCGCCCGCGTTATGACATCGATTACCTTGACGAGTCTGGAGAGATTCTCATTTACGAAAAGCTCTTTGACACGGCTGCTTTCCCTGAATGTTCTTATTATTATGTCTTCAATATCTTCCATTTCAATCTTATCACTCCTGAGGCGTAATATATTTATCGTATTTTCATATGTCAAGGAAGACGGCTTTTATAATTGGAAAAATGGGATTGAAAGAATACCTGAGACATGTTAGAAATTCCTTCCACATCGATTAAGGGAGCGCATTATGAAGAGAAAGTACAATCCTCGGGAAATAGAAGAGAAATGGCAGAAATGCTGGGAAGATGAAAAGACATTTAATGTGATTGAAGACACCGAAAGGGAGAAATATTATCTCCTGGAGATGTTTCCATATCCTTCCGGCAAGATCCATATGGGACATGTGAGAAACTATACCATAGGCGATGTGGTGGCAAGATACAAGAAGATGAGGGGATATAACGTACTTCATCCCATAGGGTGGGACTCTTTCGGTATGCCGGCGGAAAATGCCGCCCTCGAGCATGGAATACCCCCCGCACAGTGGACGAATGAGAATATAAACTCCATGAAGAAACAGCTTAAGAAAATGGGGTTCAGCTATGACTGGGACAGGGAGATATCCACCTGTGAGCCGGAATATTACAGGTGGGAACAGCTCTTTTTCCTCTGGATGTACGAAAAAGGACTTGCCTATAAAAAAGGCGGGTCTGTCAACTGGTGTCCCACATGCAAAACAGTTCTGGCCAATGAGCAGGTGGAAGCGGGCCTGTGCTGGAGATGTGGAAGCGAGGTCACCGAAAAGTATTTTGACCAGTGGTTTTTCCGTATTACCGATTATGTGGAGGAACTTCTGGATTACTGCGATAAACTGCCCGGCTGGCCGGAAAGAGTGCTCACGATGCAGAGAAACTGGATCGGCAAGAGCTACGGGTGCGAACTCGTTTTTCCCATGGCTGATTCCGATGATGTGATCAAGGTTTTTACCACCAGGCAGGATACGATATTCGGCGCCACATTCATGCTTATAGCCGCGGAGCATCCCCTTGTAATGGAACTCGCGAAGGGAAAGCCGGTGGAACAGGATGTCAGGGATTTTGTAGAGCGCGTCAAGAAACAGGACAAAATGATGAGAACATCCGATTATTACGATAAGGAAGGCATATTCCTGAGAGCCTATTGCCTGAACCCGGTTACAGACAAAAAGATGCCGATCTACGCAGCGAATTTTGTACTGGCGGATTATGGTACGGGCTGTGTCATGGCTGTTCCCACGCATGATCAGCGCGACTTTGAATTCGCCGAAAAATATAATCTTGAGAAGATTGTGGTTATACAGAATCCTGATGATCCGCTGAAGGTCGGCACTATGACCGAGGCTTATGTGGATGAGGGAGTTCTTATTAATTCCGGAAAGTTTGACGGCATGAAAAACATGCAGGCCCTGGATGACATAGCGGAGTATCTGGAGTCCATGGGCAGGGGCGGAAAGACCATAGAGTATCGTCTGAGAGACTGGGGCATATCCAGACAACGCTACTGGGGGGCTCCCATTCCCATCATCAACTGTGAAAAGTGCGGCGCCGTTCCGGTTTCCGAGGAGGATCTTCCCATTGTATTGCCGAAAGATGTGGAGTTGACAGGGGAGGGTGGGTCTCCGCTTGAGATGATTGACTCATTCATAAACGTCACCTGCCCCAATTGCGGTGGACCGGCAAAGAGGGAAACAGACACGATGGATACATTTGTTGAGTCCTCATGGTACTTTAACCGGTTCTGCTGTGCGGATTGTTCTGAGAAGCCGGGTCTCGACAGGGCGAAAGTGAATTACTGGATGCCGGTGGATCAGTATATAGGCGGAATCGAACACGCCATCCTGCACCTTCTTTACGCGAGGTTCTACACGAAGATGCTCAGGGACTTCGGTGTGATCGATATTGATGAACCCTTTTCAAACCTGCTTACCCAGGGGATGGTCTGCAAGGAGACCATGAGATGCGGAAAACATGGCTACCTTCTGCCTGAAGAGGTAAAGGATGGAAAATGCATCCATTGCGGTCTTGAGGCGAAGATGGGAAAGACCGAAAAGATGTCAAAATCCCTTAAGAATGTTGTTGACCCCAGTTACATAATTGATGAATACGGATCAGACACGGCAAGGATATTTTGTCTCTTTGCCGCGCCGCCTGAAAAGGATATGGAATGGAGCGATCAGGGTGTTGACGGTTCTTTTCGTTTCCTTGGCAGGGTGTGGCGTATAGTTGTGGACTATCTTGATGATATAAGGGACGTAGCGCCTTTTGACGGTGGAGAAGAAATTGAAGGTGATCTGAAGGATCTGAGAAAGAAGACGCATCAGACCGTTAAAAAGGTGACGACTGATATAGAGGACAGGTTTCATTTTAATACGGCAATCAGTGCGGTCATGGAACTTGTAAATACGCTCTATCAAACAAGACGGCCGGAGAAGGATGACAGAAAAGCCCTTTCTGTGATAAGGGAAACGCTGGAAAACATTATACTCCTCCTGTCGCCGATAGTGCCGCATATAACGGAAGAACTATGGAAAATGATCGGTGGGAAGGAGAGCCTTTCCGAAACCGCATGGCCCTCTTTTGATGAGGCGGTTGCCGCAGAAGAAGAAATCACCATAGTCGTCCAGGTCAATGGAAAGGTGCGAAGCAGGATACAGGTCTCCGCGGATGAATCCGACGAGAAAATCAAAGAACTTGCCCTGAATGATGAGAGAATTAAACAGGTTACAGGGGATAAGGATATAGTCAAGGAGATTTATGTCCCGAAGAAGCTGGTTAATATTGTAGTCAAGTAGTTGATAGTTTCATAAAACCTGTAACGCTTTGAACGAGAGGTTTCCCATGAAAATAAAATGGATTATATATGTTTTGCTGCTGTTACTCTGCCTGGGTTGCGGGTATCATTTTTCTCAGGGTGGAGAGAATATAGATGCCGGCATAAGTAAGGTCTTTATAGGTGAATTTTCCAACAGTACCAGTGAAGCAAATGTTGAGAACTATATAAGAAACGCGTTTTTCAGCCGCTTTAAAAAAGGGAACAGATTTACCCCGGTTGCCGGCAAGGATCAGGCGGACGCGGTTTTAACCGGGAGAATAAGGAGCATTGCCACATCTCACCTTGCCTACAGCAGTCGTGACATGGCTAAAGAAGATTGTGTTCTCATGATTTTGGAGGTGGTGTTTAAGAGGACTGACAACGGCGGGGTCATATGGATAAATAAAGGCCTCTCGGAAAGAGAGGCCTTTAAAGTCGAAATCGATACCGGTATGACTGCTAAAAACAAGGGGAATGCTATCAGAAAACTGTCAGTCGATATGGCCGATAAGGCCTACCGGAATATCTTGTCTGGATTCTGATATTATCCCAGCGCGTTTACCTTTTTTGTCAATCTTGATATCTTGCGAGCGGCCGTGTTTTTGTGGAAAATTCCCCTGGCGGCTGCTTTGGCTATTGTTTTTGTTGTGTCAAACAGTACCTCGCGTGACTTTTCCACATCTTTTTCCTCAACGGATTTGAGCACCGCTTTAACGCTTGTCTTTACGCGAGTCCTCGCGGAGGTATTTCTCATTCTCCTCTTTTCGCTTTGCCTGGCCCTTTTTTCCGCGGATTTGTGAGTTGCCAAAAATATTTCCTCCCTCGTGAAGTTTTGAAAGGGATTCCCTATATCACTTTACATATCATGTCAAGCTCAAAAGCCTGCATGCAAGCTCCTGTGCAAAGTACGGACCGGTTTGCGAGGAGTCTATTCAGGGTCGAGTTTCTCCCGTCAGGGATTTACCGTGGATATAAAACATCCACCACCACCGCCATCCGAATCGGGGGAAGTTTCCGGGCCGGTACCAAGGCCAGAAGGATCTGTTATAACTCCATTTGCGACTCCGTCATCATCTCCGGCACCGCCGTCCATAAACGTGAGGACGACTTGGTCTCTTTCAGCATTGAACACCGCGTTTGCGCTGAAATCAAGCCATCCGCTGCCGGGCAGGTATTTGTACCACCTGTAATCGTCAGGGGCCGCTTCGGGAAGATAGACCGTTACCTCTACGGTACCGCCTACCGTGTCGACTTTGACCTTCAAGTCGATCAGACCGTAGATAAGGGTATCGGGTTGGCCTTCAGAGTCGTCTATCGTATCGGGAGAAACTGCCTCCAGATACGTTATATGGGCGCCGGTGCCTGCCTTGACCCCCATGTTCTCCCCCGTTGAGACCTTGAAGGTGGTCGCATCTGTCGGGAAGCCGTTTATGCCGTTATCACTTACCATTACCGAGACTTCGTCTGTAGACTGGAGACCATCTTCGTCCGTAACCGTCAGTTCAAAGGTTAATTCAGCCCCATCGGCATCAACCGGGGGAGTTACAAACGTCGATTGCGTGGCGGTCGGATCGGACAGCGTTACCGTGGGACCCCCTGTTTGTGTCCACTGGTAGGACGCGATGGTGCCGTCCGGGTCGTAGGATGCCGAACCGTCCAGAGTGACGGTAGAACCTTCATCCACGGTCTGGTCATCTCCCGCGTCTGCGACGGGTGCTTGATTAGGTTGTTCTTGACCCCGGACAGTTACGGTGCAGGTGTCTGAATCCTCCAGTTCCCCGGCGCCCTTTACGGTCAATGTGAAGGTGAGAGTTTCTCCTTCGGGTCCGGTATCTGGCGCCGTAAATGTCGGTTGCGCGATTTCCGAATCGGATAGTTCTACAGAAGTGTCCCCAGTCTGTGTCCACATGTAAGACACGATCTCGCCGTCCGGGTCGTAGGATGCCGAACCATCCAGCGTAACAGTGGCACCTTCAACCACGGTCTGGTTCCCCCCCGCGTTTGCGACGGGCGGCTCATTGGATGCCTGAAAGTTGGCGGTAACTGTTATGTCGCAAGTTACGTAATCTGTAGTTGGATTTTCATTTCCCGACAGGTCCCCGCTCCAGTTGACAAACTCATATCCGTCTGCCGGTATTGCCTCGGACAATACAGTCGAATTGTCCGCCACGGTTATATAGGCTGGGAAGGAATCATAAGTTGTTCCATTTACCTTTACGGTTCCACCGCCCTCCGGGGTGACATGCACGGTCACCCTTGGATCGCCTCATCCGGCCTCGGCATTTTTGGCCGTGGACAAAAAATTTCCCGCCACGAACAGGATCAGTGTCGCAATCATCAGTGGTTTCAGTAAACCGGATAGATATCTTTTCATTTCTTACCTTTCTCCTTTTTGTTGTCCCGGCATATGTGGAGATGTCCAACTGCCAGACATCTCAAAACATGTCGGAGATATATTTTATTACGTTTTAACAGTACAAATAATCACAATGCGAGTCCGATGGATGTTTCATCAAGACTCTTCTTTAAAAGTCTTATTCGATAAAGGGGCATGTTCATACAGAACACGTGAATTGCCTATCACCCGCAACCATCACCATCACCGTCACCCCCGTTGTCTTCCACGGTCGGCGCCGCGCTTTTCGCTTTTTCCCAGGCGGCTTCGATTTTTCTGATGGATTCATCCATTTGTATGGCAAGCTGTTGGGCGGCGTTTTTCTTTGAACTGTTTGGGGCGGAGATCTGACCAGCTTTTTTGAATGCCCTGTCTTTGTCACGCGCGGTGCGCAACAGCGTCAATTGCCGCCTGATTTCCTTTTCAACCAGCGGCCTTTTGCTGTCTTTGTAATTTTTCCAGATCGCCATTGCCTGGCTGAGTTTTTTCTGTTTCAGGCAGGTCACCCCAAGGTACAGAGTGGGGAAGGGATAGCCCGGTTTCATCCTGAGCGCGGATTCAAATTCCGCAGCCGCATTGTCCAGCATGCCAGCCTTGAAGTAGGCAAATCCAAGCTTGCTTCTGACACGGAAGTCGCCGGGATTTTGCGTGAGATCTTCGCTGTAAAGCTCAATGGCGCTCCTGTAATTTTTCTGTTCCAGACGGGTGTCCGCCCTCATGGTCGCCGTGCAGCCCGGAAGACAGGCCAATAAGAGGATAATAATTCCCACAATTGCGTAATTTCTTTTCTGCATGTCACACACCTTGATTAAGATATTTTCGGGATTTCAACTGTCAAAATCGCCCGCTCCAAGGACGTATTCTGCAAGATGAGTTCTTATCGTAAGTTTACGATTAAGAAAAGTCAAGACAATTTTTTCCGGGAGAATCGATACCGACGGAGTGGTATCGGAATGCGTGAAACCTGCGGAAAGAATCTGAAAGGCCGGCCAGCTTTGCGCATGTGGGAAAAGGGTTGCTTTATTATTTATAATTATGGCACAATAAAATCCTTGAGGAGAAAAAATGAAGGGAGGGGGAAAATGGTAGACAAACCGACAACCGAGGAACGAATGAAAGAAAACATTACATCGGCAATCAACACGATGAGAGGGGTAATTTTTAATCCCATCGGGTTTTTTAGAACAATGCCCAGGAGTGGCGGATTTATTGAACCCGTTATATTTGTAGCATCAATGAGTTTCATTGTGGGGATTATTAATCTTATCTTGTGGCCGCTGGATTTGGGGTTTGCCACATCGTTCGGCATGGCGCTCTTGTATGTTGTGATCACTCCGGTGTTTGTGGTCATATTTAGCTTTGTGGGTGCGGCAATTCTATTTGTAATCTGGAAAATTATGGGGTCACAGGAGTCATATGAAACCGCGTACCGGTGCGGGGCCTACGCCGCAGCAATCACACCTGTAACCACTATTGTAGGAGTGGTACCCTATATTGGAAGTGTAGTTGGACTTGTCTGGATGGCCTATGTCATCGTTTCCGCGAGCATTGAGGTTCACGGCATAAAACAAAAGATCGCGTGGATTGTCTTTGGCGTGCTCTTTGGCCTTCTCCTGCTGATGAACATCAGCGCGACATACAGCGCGCGGCATTTCAGTAGCGAGATGGAACAGTGGCAGAAGACCAGCCAGGATTTTGATAAAATGACATCCGAGGAAAAAGGAGAAGCCCTCGGAAAATTTATGAAGGGGATGCAAAAGGGGATTGAAAAAGACTGATTTTTTCCATCGGTACTGATCCTACGAAGGAGAGCCCTGATTTGAAAACAAGGATATTTGCCTCACTCACTGTAATAGCGGCGGTGTGCCTGATTGCCACCTGTGTGTATGGAAACGATGATTTTCCGAGACCCGTGGGCGCGGTCAATGATTTCGCGGATGTCATTTCACAGAGGTACACGCAGTCCATGGAGTCACTGGCGCGCGAGGTTCTCAGGAAAACGGGAACTTCAGTGGTGGTGGTCACCATGAAGGATATCGGGGGAGATGAACCCGGCGATTATGCGAACAGGCTGTATGAGGCGTGGGGTATCGGCAAAAAGGGCGAGGACAAGGGGGTTCTGATATTCCTTGCGGTAAAGGAGAGAAAGATCAGGATTGAGACAGGATATGGCGTCGAAGGGATACTGCCGGACGGTCTCGTAGGAAGTATCCTGGACCGGCACGTGATTCCCTGGCTCAGGAAGAACGATTATGACAAAGGATTGTCAAGCGCGGTGGTTGCCGTATCGTCAGTAATCGCGAAAGATGCCGGCGTGTCTCTGACAGGGGCGCCACAGACACGCCACCAGCCGGTATTAGCGGAGAAAAAGGGTGGCAGCATCTTCTCTCTTATCATGCTTCTTATTGTCATGTCCCTGCTCTTAGGTACCAGACAGGGCAGAAGAATGCTTCCATTCATACTCCTTATGCTCCTGATGGGTGGCAGAGGGGGAGGCGGCGGCTTCGGCGGGGGATTTGGGGGCGGATTCGGAGGTTTCGGAGGAGGCATGAGCGGAGGAGGCGGCGCTGGACGGGGATTTTAGCCCTGAGCATCATTGTTAATCCTGTCGAGTTTTGATATTTTGGAGGAAGTGAGAAAGATGGCAAAAATAGACAAACCGGAAAAGATATTTCCTGATATCATTGAAGATTACAGGAAGATATATGGCGATGCCCTCATATCTGTTATTCTTTATGGCAGCGCGGCGGGAGGAGACTACAGGCCAGGTAAATCGGATCTGAACTTTTTGATAGTCCTTTCTGAAGAGGCCATAGACCGTCTCGGCGAGGCGGTTGAAACGGTTTCCAGATGGCGGAAGAGATCCGTGGCAACCCCGCTGTTCATGACAAAGTCATACATTTCCTCTTCTCTCGATTCGTATCCGCTTGAATTCCTCAATATGCAGAAGGGGTATGTCCTCGTGTATGGCGAGGATGTTCTGAAGGACATATCCTTCGAATCCCGCCATTTGAGATTGCAGTGCGAGCGTGAGATCAAGGGCAAATTGCTTCTTCTGAGGGAAAGATTTCTGGAGACAGAGGGAAAAACCCGAAGGATAAAGGAGCTGACAGGGGAATCGATAACCGCCTTTGTTTCTATTTTCAGGGGACTTCTCTACCTCAAGGGTGTGGAGATTCCCTCTTCCAGACGGGAGATTGTGGAGGCGCTTGCCCGTGAAATCTCGGTTGACGTGAATGTCTTTATGAATTGCCTTGACATAAAAGAGGGGAACAAAAAATTTGCGACCTCCGAGATAAGCGATATTTTCAAGGCGTATCTTGTAGAGGTAAGAAGATTGTGGGAGTTTGTTGATGAATTAGAGTAAGGGGAAATCCAAGTTTTTATCTAAACAACGGGGAGGAATATACAAATGACGAGAGGCAAGAGGAATCTATTAATTACGGTTGCGGTGATAGCCGTGATTTTATTGGTGTTTTATTCCAGCATAAAGGGAACCTACAACAGCTTTGTAACGCTTGACGAAGGGGTGAAAGCGTCGTGGGCACAGGTGGAAAATCAGTTGCAACGGAGGTATGACCTTATCCCTAACCTTGTAGAGACTGTAAAGGGTTTTGCCAGACAGGAAAAAGAGGTCTTTATAGGCGTCACCGAGGCCCGGGCGAAGGTGGGCGGGGCGAAGAATATCCCCGACAAGATAGCTGCAAACAACCAGTTGACGGGGGCATTGAGCAGGCTGCTTGTCACCGTTGAACGCTATCCCGATATCAAGTCAAACCAGAATTTTATCAGACTTCAGGATGAACTGGCCGGCACGGAAAACAGGATAGCGGTTGAGCGAAGACGCTATAATGAGACAGTGAAGACGTACAATGTCAAGATCAGGACATTCCCGTCCAACATAATGGCGGGTATATTCGGATTTACGAAGGCGGAGTTTTTCGATGTCCCCGAATCCGCCAAAGCGGTTCCGGAAGTCAAGTTTTAGGAGGCGCTGTCATGCTGTCTTTTTTGAAGTCACAGCTCCTGGGTGTTGTGACGATTGTGCTTGTGGTGCTGAACACGATTTTGGCTATGATTCCCGTCTATATCCTGTCGGTGTTAAAATTTATCATACGTCTGCCCGCCTGGCAGCGGGTATGTGCGCGCATGCTGATGAGAACAGCCACAGGCTGGATGTGGGGGATTCTATTTATACTTAAGCTGACGCAGAAGATCTCGTGGGACGTGGAAGGGATCGATGATCTGAGTCTTGACGAGTGGTATTTCGTCAACAGTAATCACCAGTCATGGGCGGACATCATTGTTATGCTCAAGCTATTCACCGGCCGCATTCCATTTCTGAAATTTTTTCTCAAGCAGGAACTATTCTGGGTACCCATGCTTGGGACTGCGTGGTGGGCGCTGGATTATCCGTTCATGAAGCGCTATTCGAGGGCTTTTCTTGAAGAACATCCCGAGCTTCGAGGCAAGGATCTGGAAGTAACCCGGAAGGCGTGTGAGCGGTACAAACATTCGCCCGTTACCATACTGAATTTCATCGAGGGGACACGGTTTACACCCGAGAAACACAGGAAACAGGAATCTCCTTACCGTCACCTGCTGCGTCCCAAGGCAGGTGGATTCGCCTTCGCCATCAGCGCGATGACAGGGAAGATAACCAATATGCTTGACGTAACGGTAGTCTATCCTGAAGGGCCTGTCAATTTCTGGGGTCTTCTCTGCGGGCGTCTTTCCCGTGTTGTTGTGAGGGTGCAACAGCTTGTGATACCGGAGGAATTTTTATATGGAGATTATCAGGATGACCCCGATTTTAGAGAACGATTTCAGGCCTGGGTGAGCAAACTGTGGCACGAAAAAGATGAACTGATAGAGAGTCTCAGTAAGGAATATGGGGGCACCCATTCCCTGACCTGAACAGCGAGCGCGTAAAATCGAAAATCTTTCCTGTGGGTAGGAGAGATTTTAATCGCCCTTCACTGTCTTGTCTGCGATCTTCAATTCGAGGCCTGAAAAAAGCTTGACACAGGCATTTCTATAAATTACAAATAACACTGCATTACCTTACCTCAGAGATATCCAGCACCTTCATTAATGCCGGGTCTTTTGAAAAGCGTGAGCTTATCCTTTTTATAAACCTTTCCGTTGTTGTCGAAACGGTCAGGGAGAATTT
>JAUXBI010000149.1 GCA_030619435.1 Syntrophaceae bacterium | reverse complement strand
CCTTCCTCCGAAAGCATGCTCCACTTTGAAATATACAGAAAGAGAAATGAAATCAATGCAATCTTCCACGGCCACTGCGGTGCTATCCTGGAGAGGGCGGAAGAGATGCATATCCCGGTCACACACAGGGAAGAACCATTCGGGTCAGCTGCCCTTGTGCGACGTGTTCTGGAAATATTAGATGATAATTCTTTCATTGTCATGAGAAACCACGGTTTTATAGCCCTGGGCACGGATATGGAATCCGCCGGGGAGCTTGCTGTACGCATGTACGAAGAATGTCTCAGCAATAAACGGCGTTGACAAAAATTCACTTACATATTATTGGTAGCTTTCAGCGATAAGGACACGCAAGGGCAAAAAGATATGGGACAATTTTTCAACCTCTACAACCAGGGTTTCATAAGAACCGCCGTATGCGTACCGGAAGTACGGGTGGCAGATCCTGCTTTTAACGCAGCGCGCACCATTGAGCTCGCACATAAGGCCGCTGAGAACGACGCCGTTTTTTCACTGTTCCCTGAACTCGGCATATCAGCCTACTCCAACGAAGACCTCTTCCATCAGGATGCCCTTCTGGAAGGCACCCTCGCGGCGGTAGAAACCATTCTTGACGCCACAAAAAGCCTCAACATGATCATGGCCATCGGTGTGCCCCTGCGGGTTGATTCACTCCTGTTCAACTGCGGACTGGTACTCTACAAAGGGAGAATTCTGGGGGCCGCGGTAAAATCCTATCTCCCCAACTACCGTGAATTCTACGAGGGGCGCCAGTTCAGTCCCGCCGAAGAAGCCATATCGGAAACGGTCAATATATGCGGCCAGCGCGACATCCCCTTCGGCGCCGACCTGATCTTTGAAGTGGATAATATAAAACATTTCAAACTGTTTATTGAGATATGCGAAGATGTATGGGTTTCCATACCTCCGTCAAGTTTTGCGGCCCTCGCGGGAGCCACCGTTATAGGTAACCTTTCCGCCTCCAATATTACAGTGGGAAAATCCGAATACAGAAACAGCCTCGTCATGAACCAGTCGGCCCGCTCACTGGCCGCTTATCTATACGCGGCAGCAGGCCCCGGCGAATCCACCACCGACCTGGCATGGGACGGTCACGCCATGATATGTGAGAATGGAAACCTCCTTGCTGAATCGGAAAGATTTTCGCAAAAGTCCCAGATAATTTACGCCGATATCGATCTGGACCGTCTCGTTCAGGACAGGATGCGGATGACCAGTTTCGGACAGAACGCGCGAACCCACAGAGAGATCGTCTCCCGGTTCCGCACCGTACCTTTCCATATTGATATTCCAAAAAAAAAACTGTACCTGAATAGAGAGTACCCCCGATATCCCTATATCCCGGCGGACCAGGCCAAAAGAGATCAGAGATGCTACGAGGTTTACAATATACAGGTAAACGGCCTCTCGAAGAGACTGCAATCATCGGACATACAAAATCTCGTCATAGGCGTATCCGGAGGCATCGATTCGACACACGCCCTGATAGTGGCCGCACGCACCATGGACCTTCTGAAACTTCCCCGGACAAACATCAAGGCCTACACCATGCCCGGTTTCGCCACGTCGGAGAAAACCTATGCCAGTGCCACAGCACTGATGAAATCCCTGGGTGTAGAATCCAACGAGATCGACATAAGGCCAAGCTGCCTGCAGATGTTCAAAGATATCGGACATCCCTTCGCGCAGGAAGAGAAAATCTACGACATAACATTTGAAAACGTACAGGCCGGAGAACGCACGTCCCACCTGTTCCGCATCGCCAACCTGAGAAATGCTCTGGTCGTCGGAACGGGAGACCTGAGCGAACTGGCCCTGGGCTGGTGTACATACGGGGTGGGCGATCACATGTCCCACTATAATGTCAACGCGAGCGTACCCAAAACATTGATACAGTACCTGATCCGCTGGGTGGCCCGATCGGGTCAATTCAACAAGGAAACATCGGACATCCTCATCGATATCCTTGAAACCGAGATAAGCCCGGAGCTGATTCCCGGGCAAAATGGAGATCAGCCCGCGCAGGTAACGGAAGAGACCATAGGCCCTTACGATCTGCAGGATTTCAACAACTTTTACACTACGCGATTCGGATATGCCCCCACAAAGATTGCCTTCATGGAATACTGCGCGTGGAGAGACAGAGAAAAGGGCCTCTGGCCCGATGTCCCGGAACACAAAAAAACGCAGTATACGATAGGCGAGATCAAACACTGGCTGCAGATTTATCTCTACCGCTTCTTCAAGACCAGCCAGTTCAAACGATCCTGCGTGCCCAACAGCCCGAAGGTCGGATCGGGGGGCTCTCTCTCTCCAAGGGGAGATTACAGGGCACCCAGCGACAGTGAGGCCACCGTGTGGCTTGAAAACGCTGAAAAAATACCAGATAAGGATGATTAATCAGAGATGACAGGAAAATCCTACGACGATTTTGATGCTACAGAACTGTACTGCCCCAAATGCAAAAGGGCCGTACCGGTAAGGAAAAGGCTGCTCCTTGTCCTGACCGGCGAGGACAGATATGATTATACGTGCGTTTACTGCGGAACATCAATCGGTGACAAAACCGTCGCAAACGGAGATAGTCCCGGAATATTAACATTGTAAACGAATCGAGAGAAAAAATAGGGGAAACATCATACCTGTTTTCAAGGAGAAAGAGTATGCGTAAGAACATTGCCAGATACGTGGGAATTGTCATGATCATGATCGGGTTCTGCCTGATGGCGGGATGCTCCAGTGATTCCGACGTAGCAGGACAGCACGTCGGATGGGTTGTCGGCTCATCAGTGGGTGACGGATACGGCGTTATTTTCCATACCGTAAATGGAGGAAAAACCTGGACCCGGCAGGGTGATCCCACGACAGTGCCTGACACAAACCTTTCAGGTATCAAAGCCATCGATGAATTCAATGCCTGGGCGGTTGGCGTAAACCTTGACGGCTACGGCACCATCCTGCGCACCTGGGATGGCGGCGAAACATGGCATCGCCAGGGAGACAGCGACACGATTCCCGACGTGGGCTTGTATGAAATCGGTGTTCTGGACACAGAACGGGCCTGGGTCTGCGGGGAAAGCGGCACAATCCTGTGGACGCAGGATGGCGGACATCACTGGACAGTGCTATCGGCTCCCGGCGTGTTGACCGAGGCTAATTTCTATGTTGTTGCCCCCATTGACAGGATGAACGCCTGGATCATTGGGGATGAAGACGGCGGCTATGCCGTGATCTACCGGACGGTGGACGGCGGAACTGTCTGGACCCGCCAGGGAACGACCGAAACGGTACAGGCCGGGGGGTTAATCGATATCAGCGCTGTGGACGGGCAGACCGCCTGGGCAGTCGGAATAAATGAGACCATTATCAAAACAGTGGACGGCGGTGCGAACTGGCAGGTCCAGCAAACATCCGAACCTATGGCGGGGCCTCACGTAAACGGGGTCTGCGCCCTGAGCAATACCCATGCCTGGGCGGCCGTCGATAGTGATGTCATGTCCTACACAACCGATGGCGGTGCAACATGGACGTCGATGAGAATTCCCGTTACTGTCGGTGACGGCTACCATCTGATCTGTGTCAGCGCTCTGGATATGGACACCCTGTGGGTCACGGGAATATCTTTTGTCGGACAACCACCGTTAGGAGAAATCCTCCATACAAACAACAAAGGAGAAACCTGGGAAAAACAAACCATGCCCTGCGATACAATGCTCCGCAGGATCTCTTTCGTCGGTTCACCCAAGTAACGGAACAGAACAGGCACCGAGTCTTTTTACAAAGTCGTCAACTTGGATTCTACGGATTTTACCTTACTATCGATACGTCCCGATTTCCCCTTTCTGTAATCGGCATTAACCATCATATACACACGGTCAGAATCCTTTTTAATCTCCTCAAAGCAACGGCTGACAACGTCCATGACTTCGTTCCACTCGCCCTCAATGGTGGTACCCATAGGATTGAGCTTATAAGCCAGCCCACTGTCTCTGATAATTTTCAGTGCCCTGGCCACATGCACGCTTACGCTTTCACCTTTATCCAGGGGAAATATGGAAAAATTAATCAGTGTGCTCATAAAACCTCTCTTTCCCGATAACGAATTAAGAGTTGTTAACTCAAGGGGTCTGTTCTTCTCTGACACATATATCAGAGAAACAATCGTGTAATCCACCAGCCTCCTGGAATAACCAGCATTAATATTAGTAGATGTCCCCCATAATTATCAAGGTAAATGCGCCGAGAAAATCCTGGAAAGTAAAATCGGTAATATATTCCACCAATCGTGCCTTGAAAGCTTGGTCATATTGCTTGCTGTTGTCAAAATCAAGGAATTTTCAAAAGGGGTAACATTATCCTCCAGCCCAGATCTGCTGCATACCCTGCTGTAAAAGTGAGTAGATAATATAGTCATTTTATAGTCCTCAAAATACTCCTTGTTTTTTCCAAAATCTCTG
>JAUXBI010000173.1 GCA_030619435.1 Syntrophaceae bacterium | reverse complement strand
TTGTCGCCACAATTCGATAATGATAGTCAGTGCATGCAGAAAGTTCAGCGATGTCAACGCTGACTAAAACATCGCCCGTACCCGAACCGGCGCCCGCACTTGCCGTCTCTGATCCGTAAGCGTCTGTTGTCCCGTATTCAAAACGGTACGTCGTGCTCGCGTGATGAGGATTTACCGTGCCTTCGAACGTAGCTGTATTAAGACCCACCGAGGAAGCCGATCCTGTTGTCACCGTCGGCGGAACGGCAAGGGTGGTAAACGTTTCGTCATTTCCATAGGTGGGATCTCCGCCGTTTGTCGCAACTATTCGATAATGATAGGTAGTATGGACAGCAAGGTCGGCGATAGCGGCGCCGACGGCGACATAGGGCATCCCCGTTCCGGCGGTCGCGCCTGCCGTTTCCGTTCCGTACGCAGTTGTTGTTCCGTATTGAAAATAGTACTCCATACCGGGATTTACGGCGCCGTTCAGTGTCGCGGAGGAAGTTGTTACCAACGTTGCAGCCCCTGTGGCAGCCGCGGACACTGTGCCGTAATCCATATTCAGCGTCTGCCAGTAGATACTATAATATGATCTTCCGCCTTCCCCGTACGTGCAATCATAATTCATATCCATGGCCACGCGGAAAAGCCCGTTTTGGCGGTTTGTGGTTATTCCCCAGGAATTCAGCATTATCCAGTAAGGTTCGGCCACATCGTCGTTATAACCCACACATAAAACCGCGTGGCCGCCTCCACTGGATGTGTACGTATGGCCGCACGTAACGTCAAAATTCCACAACGCATCCTCGGCCTGGCCGGACCAGAAGGTGCGAAAAGCAGACCAGTCGTCAGCGGTACCCATGAAAAAGGCGAACCAGACCGCCCTGTTCTGATCCAGGATATCTTTGATATTTGCGATGGCCTGTGCCTGACCGACACCGTGCGTCTTTATAGTCTGAGTTTCTATCGATTCTATCGGGTAACTTGGCGAGGGAGAGACATCTTCGCACTCCACAGCGGATCCCCCGTCGGAGCATTGACGGCCGCCATCCTGCCAGCTCGCATTTATGTTGGGCAACCACGGAATGGCCCGCCTCTCCTCCAAATAAAAATCCGCAACATTCTCCAGCCAGCCCCCGCAGCAGGCATACCGGGTGTCGTCACATGAGTTCAGGTATTGAATTGAGAGACGATCCTTTATGCCCTTCTGCACATCCAGGGCAATCTCCATTACGCCGGTGCCGGCCCATACCCAGCAGTTGCCGCAGGAACCCTGGTCACGTTGGTCGGGTACATAACTCAAATGACTGAGAAGATCGAGTGAACCGCCTGGAGAGATATCACCGAGATTAACCAGCCTGCCGGACGGGGCCTTCGGCGCGTTTTCATAAGCCCGTATCCATTCCATACGTGTTTCATTGTCCGGGTGCATTATGGCATAATCGTCTGACCCTTCGCTGGACCATGCCTGGCTCGCTGAAAATACAATCAGGATAAGACTTAAAACCAGCCATAATGTCTTTTTTCTCATAGAGTTTCTCATTTTATGATCTCTTTAAACTCAAAATAATCGCCGAGATCAATTGTGGGGAAATCGAAAAGAACCGGCGTGCAGGTCCCCCTGGTAATCACCTTTAAATAGCATTCAAAATTCCTGCCCGTTTCAATTCCGTATTTCTTCAGAAATTTTGCCCCCGGATTCCAGGAATTTTTCAATTTCAGAGTATATTTCTTTCCTTCAACATTACCATATGATTCTTCTATTTTTTCATCAGCGGAAAACGAGAATCTGACCTCATGACCTTGACAGGGAGGGCCTCCCCGGGATTCCTGGTTTTCTTCTGTTTCGCGAACAGAAGTAATCGTGGCAATACCTCTGTAAGATTTGTATTCGCAAAGGCCACCAACAACTCTCTGTGTCCGCATCTCTTCACCCCTGTCCGTGCCGGAAATCACATCTGTGCAACCATTGGTGAACAGGACAATCAAAAACAACAGAAAATACATCTTGAAATGGTCCGGTTTCTTGCACATGCTGCTTTGCCTCCTGGAGCTGTTATCAGATTGTCGCGAAAATTGTCTTCCGCGTTTCAGGCTAACCTGGTATCCGCTTCGATTGGCCATTTCACCTCTTTGCAAGGACTCTACAATCAAGGGACTGATCTTATAAATGTAACTTTTGAGTGTATCTCTCCTCGTTTCGAAATAACAAATTATGTACCGGCAAAACGGTCATATCCTGCCCGGTTCATAGGCACAGAATGGTTCTTCAGCCAGGTAGTCTCCTGTAATCTCATACGCGCGGGCGCGGCAACCCCCACACACCTTCAGAAATTCGCAGCGGCCGCACTTTCCCCTGTATTTTCCCAGATCCCTGAGGTCATTGAAAATTCTGGAGCTATTCCAGATATCTTCAAATTTCTTTTCTTTGAGCTGGCCGCAGTCAATCTCAAGAAATCCACATGGCTGTACCTGTCCGGTATTTGAGATAAAACAGAATGAACTCCCACCCATACATCCTCTTGTCATGGAATGCAGGGGGGTTTCCATCTTTTTCAGCTTTTCATTGTTCTCTTTTTTCCTCTGATGAAAGATCCGGTAGTAGTGTGGAGCGCAGGTGGCCTTGAGCTGGATTGGACAGGTTAAGCTCTGCTCATAGAACCAGTCCAGAGTTCGCTCATAATCTTCCGGTGAGATTTCCTGGTCGGCCAGCTCTCTGCCACGACCCGTCGGAACCAGAAGGAAGATATGATGGGCGGCGGCGCCCAGTCTTATCGCCAGATTAAAAATGTCTTCAATACGATCCTGGTTTACCCTGGTTATTGTGCTGTTAATCTGAAACTCCACCCCCGCCCGCTTAAAGGCATTAATGCCAGCCATTGCTCCGTCAAAAGCGCCCGGCACACCGCGAAAGGCATCATGGCTTTTTGCGTCATGGCCGTCTATACTTATACTGACCCTCTTTATCCCGGCATCCAGAGTCTTCTGTGCAATCTCATCCGTAACGAGGGTGCCATTCGTCGCGAGAACCATGCGAAGACCTTTTTTCTCTCCATAAGAGGCAATTTCAAAGATGTCTTCGCGGAAATAGGGCTCACCACCGGTAAGAATAATTACAGGGGAGCTGAAAGCGGCTATATCATCAAGAAGTGTCAGGCACTGCCCTGTGTCAAGTTCCCCTTCGTATGGACCGTATTTCGATGATGCGCGGCAGTGCACGCATGAAAGATTACATCTCCGGGTAACCTCCCACGCAATCATGCGAAGCGTATTGGGCAGAATTAAAGATCGTTTTGAACCCATTACTGATACCCCGTCAAACTCGAAACTCTCACCTCAACAGCTCGGCCGCCTCCTGCGCGAAATAGGTGATTATAATATCCGCACCGGCCCTCTTGATAGACATCAGGGATTCCATCATGGCCTTTTTGCCATCGAGCCATCCCAGCTTATCCGCCGCCTTTATCATGGAGAATTCGCCGCTGACATTGTAGGCCGCTATGGGCAGATCAAATTCATCTCTCGCCCTTCGTATAATATCAAGATAGGGAAGGGCCGGTTTCACCATGATGATATCGGCCCCCTCTTCAATATCAAGGGCGATTTCCCTGATCGCTTCGCGGCTGTTGGGAGGGTCCATCTGATATGACCTTCTGTCACCAAACTGCGGCGCTCCCTGAGCCGCTTCACGAAAAGGACCGTAAAAGCATGACGCGTACTTGGCCGAATATGCCATAATGGGTACATCCTCATAACCCTCATCATCAAGCATTGTCCGGATCGCGCAAACCTGTCCATCCATCATGGCCGACGGGGCAACCATATCGGATCCCGCAAGCACATGCGACACCGCTGTTCGCGCGAGCAACTCCAGGGTGGCATCATTATCCACCTCACTGCCATCGAGTATTCCGCAGTGGCCATGGCTCGTGTATTCGCAAAGGCACACATCCGTAATGACGAGGATATCCGCTACTTCATCCTTGATTTTTCTTACCGCCTGCTGAATAATCCCATCCTCGGCCCAGGCGCCGGAACCCTCTTCATCCTTTGCCTCGGGTATGCCGAAAAGCATGATCGC